>JAITAZ010000288.1 GCA_031283825.1 Planctomycetaceae bacterium
ATTAAAAAAATTAAAACGTGAATAGTTACAAATTAACAACTGTAGAGACGCAATGCCTTGCGTCTCTATTGTTCAATCAAAAGCTCACTGATAGAGACGCAAAGCATTGCGTCTCTACAGTTGGTTTAGCGGTCAAGTACAAGCGTTCGTGGGACACTTTTTTTGACGAGTTTTGTCATTTGGTGTCTCACACTTGACCATTAGTTTTTTGTAATATATCAGCGGAATATTTTGTAACGATTTGAGGTTTATTTTTGACAACCTCAATTTTACCTAATTTTCTTAACAAAACAACCTCAGTAGCAATGAATCCCCCAAAAACAAACCTCATTACCTCATTATTAAAAAAAGATTTGTTTTAATGAGGTAATGAGGTTGGCGTGTGGGGTGTCTTTGGCTACTGAGGTTGTTTAGTAAGAAAAATTAGGTTGAAAATGAGGTTGGTTATACAATATTCATACGTGTTAAAAATATTACACTGATATATTACGATTTTAATTATTGTCGAATCCATTTTATCGTTGCCTTCGGCAACGCGACCTTTCGGCGAAAGGTCGCCTACCTGAGTCGGCGGTCGCCTACCTGATCTGGGGCAACAAGTGCGTAACATGAGTCAATAATTACGACTCAATTCAATCTTTTATAACCGGACGCGGTTGAGGTTGGTAAAATTATTTGCATACCGGGTTTTAGATCGCGGGCGGATTGGAGTTTGTCGGAATTGAATTTTATGATTTCTCTCCATCTCGACGTGTCTTTGAGTTGGTCTTGTGCGATTTTGAAAACGGAGTCGCCTTGTTGGACTATATATACTGTTCCGTTTGGTTGTGCAACCGACGCTATATTAGATTGTGTCGTCGAAATTGTCGAAGTCGTCGGATACGTTGGAGACGCCGTAGCTGCAATTGACGACGTTGCGTTATTATTTCTTGAATTGTATCGATTACTTCTTGCGAGTACATTTGAGTAATTTGTTTTCAAATAATCTGCCGTTGGAATTTCAATCTGCGAGCCTTCGGCTGGAATCCACGCCGCGCCGCGATTACGATTATGAACCGCCAACGCACGATATAATAAACCTGTTCCGTAATAATTATCGCAAATTGACATGTATGTATCGCCGGATTTAACTGTGTACAACTCCGCATTTTCCGGCGACCGAGTTATTTCGCGATCAAGTTGTTCTTGATAAACTGTCGTAGCGGCGTTAGGCGATAAAGCGGCGGCGGAATTTTTTATCTGCACAGACGCAGGATCACGCGACGACACTGAACGACGATAACCCGGATTATTTTCTGCCAACTCTGCCGGCGCGGTATCTTGCAAGGTCGTTAATTCGCTCGACGCAATATTACCCGTTGTTTCCGACCGAATAACGCCGCCGTCAGACGACGGAAGTAAAGCTAATAATTTATTCGTTTGTTGATCGTCAGAACTAGTCGGCACCGGCAACAGAGTTTCGTTTGACGGCGGATTATTCGTTTCATTAAATAGCGTTGCGGCAACGGTCGGATTGGTATCGTTTGATTTTTTATCGTTTGAATTGCCGGAATTATCGTTACGATTATTCATCGCGTTGTCGAAAGTCAACATCGGAGACGTTGTCGTGTCGGTTGATGAATTAACTGGATTCTGCAAGTTTAGCGGTTTAGGCGATGAGATTTTATCGGCGTCATTTTGCGCAACAGAAATTGGATTGATTGATTTTTCAGACGGCGGCAATTCGGCGGGAATTCGTAAACTTGGTTCAAAGTTAGGCGTTGCGGTAAATGATTCGGTCGTTATTGGTTTAACGGTATCGGAGGCGGTTGGAATTGACGGCGTGATTTCGCTTGACGCGACTGTTTCTAATGTTCGCATTGAGGCAACTTCCGGCATTTCGGGCAATGTAATATCGTTAGCCGGAGTCGGCGGCGATGCTTCGGTGAATCGCGGTTGAACTTTGCTATCGGGAATTATTGATAACGAGTTATCATTTTTCGTAACGGAAATTGGTTGACTCGATTTATCCGCTGTAGAGTTTGCTGCAAAATTCGCGGTTGCAAATGACGTAGAATCAGAATTGTCTTGATTCGGAATCAATGCGTGGTCTTGCGGAGGAACTCGTAAAGTCGAATCAGAATCTACCAAAACATTCGGATTTGATTCTGGAATTTGCAATGATTCCATTGGCGCTGATGTAACTTTATTTAAGTCGGTTTTATTTTTGTCAAGACTTTTTTCCAATTCTGCCGATGAATTTGTTGTTGCAGAAATTGTAGAAGTTGCTGTTGTTGAATCAGTTATATTTTTTGGATCAATGCCGGTATCTATTGTTGATGACGCGGTAGTATTCGTTACAGAAATTGGCGAGTTGTCAATATTATCTGCAATAACGAGCGGCGCCATTTCTGCATTTTGGTTTACGTTTAATTTTTCAATTGATTTTAAGTCAGAATTTTTATCGTCTGATTCTTTGTTATTTTCGTTTTCGGTTGACGTATTGTTTGCCTGAATAATTTTCGATTCGTCAACTGTTGCTGATGCGTTATCGGCGGGAGTTGCGGTTGCGTTATTGGTTGCGAGCGATAAAAGGGGCGTAGAGGAATCATCGAATGGAAGATTATTTTCGGTTGACGGCGTTGTTATTGTTGTTATTGCTGACGTTTCAGAATTTGCAGGATTCGTTGAAGGCAGACTGGGAAACGCGCCGACAAGATTGTTATTGTCGTTGTTAGCGTTGTTATTGTTATTGTTATTGTAATTGTCCGACGGGAAAGATGCCGTATTGGGCGATGTAGAAGCGGATGGAAAAACACTTGTCGAATTGTTTGACGGATTAGCCGACGGAGTTGTAGTCGGCGATAAAGTTGAGGCGAAAATATCGGCAGCCGGTTGAGGATTAGAATCGGTTGGTTGCGGTTGTGCGTTGTTAATATTTTCGTTGTTTGATTCGGTTGAGGTTAATCTTTGGTTATTGTTATTTGCGGCGGCGGATTCGGGCAAGTTGAAAGTTGGTGCGAGTTCGCGGGTTGAGTTGTTGTTTGCGTAATTTGCGTTTGACGTTGATGTTGTCGGTTGTGATTCGCGATTTGAATTTACAGGATCGGTAATAGGATTTGTAGGATCGAATAATTTGTCGGGAGTTGAATTGCGGTTGTTTTGATCTGCTGTTTGGTTTGTTTGTTCTGTTGATTCTTTTATTGCGATAGCGTTGTCTGTTTTTGGATAGAGAATCGATTTGATTCCGATATAACTAGCAACAAGCAGCAGCAACGCCGCTGCGAATACGGCGGATTTTATCAATGCGCTTTGCCAAGTGAATCCTTCGTAAATATCGTTGTCGTCGTTGTACAAATCGATTGACGTAGATGAAGTCGTCGTCGATGGAGAGTCGGCAGTAGGGTCTGACGGATTTTTTGTAACGATATTTGAGCGAGTGTCTGTTGTCGTTTTATTTGACTTTTGAGCGGCAGACGAATTTTCGGATTGAGTTTGAGTTTTGATTTGAGTTTGTTTTTCGTTTTGATTTTTAATTTTATCTTTATCTGCGGGGTCGATATTTTCGCCGTTTTCAAGATTTTCGTCGTCAATTTTCAGGACAAAATACGAAGAAAGAGATTTAATGAATTGCAATAAAAATTTTGCTCCGGCGGTCAATTTTGTAAAATTTGAAAATATTGATTTAGCGTCATAGATTCTTGATCTAATTTTTGTAACGATATTTATTAGTTTTGACGCTATGTTGTTATTGAGATTTATTTCGTTTGAGTTTTCTTGATAATTATCATTTGCTGCTGCGGCATTATTTACCAAAGCCGCGAGACCTTCGTTGTTTAGAATGTTGTCGTTTGAGTAATTATCGTTTTCTGAAATATTGTCTGGTTGTGATTTTGCCGTAACGTTTTCGCGAGCGGCAATTTCATCGCGCGAAGGCAACGGCAACGGCGGATTAGTAACCGATAAATTATTACTTGAATTAAATTGATTTTTATTTGACATGGTTTTTTGAATTCGGAATGCGAAATTCGGAATTAAGTTTTTTATTTGAGTTGCGGTTAATTGTGAATGAAAAAATGTCAGCGTTTAGTTCGTTATGTTTATATTTAACAAGATTCGTGTTTATGTTTCTGTTAAAAAAAACGTAACCGTTCACGGAATTTTTTATCGAAAAAAATTAAAACGTGAATAGTTACAAATTAACAATCGTAGAGACGCAATGCCTTGCGTCTCATTGTTCGATCAAAAGCTCACCGATTGAGACGCAAGGCATTGCGTCTCTACATTGGGTTTAGCCATTCAAAAACGGTAACCGTTCACGGTTTTTAAATATTGTAACTATTCCGTAGGCGTTTATCGATCAGGTTGATCACCGATCAGGTTGATCACCGATCAGGTTAATCACCGATCAGGTTAATCATCGATCTGGTAGGCGACCTTTCGCCGAAAGGTCGCGTTGCCGAAGGCAACGATAAAATGGATTCGACAATAATTAAAATCAATTCAGATTTACCGTCGGCTAACGCCGACGCGACCTTTCG
>JAITAZ010000311.1 GCA_031283825.1 Planctomycetaceae bacterium
ATTCACCATATTCAATATATTCACTATTCATTAAAAAATTCCGCTGCCCTTACAGGGCGACGTTGTTGGGGAAATGCTAACCCACCGCGTTGCGGTGGGTTAGCATACGCTGCCCTTTCAGGGCGTAGGAAATTTTTTCTTGCGCGTGAACGGTTACAAATAAAGTCTTTTATAAAAAATGTATCCCAAAATTTAAGACTAACAAAGCAACTAGTTGCAAAACAAAAATAATTCCACTGATATATTACAATATTTGTAATATTTCAGCGGAATATTTATAACGACTTATTTCTGCGTTATTCTGCGTATTCTGCGTTTAAATTTGATAAAAATTTTAACGCAGAAAACGCAGAAAAATTGCAGAAAATTAGAAAGCATAATTCGAGGAAATATCGTTACAAAATATTCCACTGATATATTACAAATATTTTAATTCCGAAATTGAATACCGTGAACGGTAATCAAAATTGTTAGGGTTATTGAAATCCTGAAACGGGAATTTATACTAGGAATCTCTTTTACAGATCGCATAATGGATTTTAATTTCTCCAAACTATGAGACAATCAGAAAAATTTTACAGACAAACTATCAAGAGATCTGGATATGTATTTTTTATTTTCTGTTACTGATATTCTTAATATTTTTTTTCCTCCGCTTTGTCCGATATGCGGCGTTTTTATGCCGTCAGGTTGGTTAAACGTGCGGCGTAAAGGTTTATTCGGTTGGAGTCCATTGTTGCCTTGCGATAAATGTATTTCATTGTTGTCAACGCCGAATCAATATATTTGTCCGCGTTGCGGCAGTATGCGTCAGAAATTTGATTTTGGGAAGCCTAATTGTAAAGGTTGTAGGCATCTATATTTCAGCTTCAAACGAGCAATCGTGCTAGGCGAATATAAAGGAGAATTACGCTCAATTGTCCTGCGAATGAAAACCGATAAATCAGGTTTTTACGCAAGAACCATTTCGACAATTTTACTACAAGAACGAAGAAATCTATTAAACGAAAATTCATTCGACTTAATCGTGCCAACGCCAAGTCATCGCAAACGGCGATGGTGGCGAGGAGTCAATTCGCCTGATTTTATTGCAAAAGAAATCAGCCGTAGCTTAAATATTCCCGTTGCAATAAACGCAGTCAAACGAACCGCCGAAACCGCTTTGCAATTTCATCTCTCCGACCAAGCAAGATTAAAAAACGTAGCCGGCGCGTTTTCTATAAACCCTAAAATGAAAAAATTATTAAAAGGTAAAAGAATCCTACTAATCGACGACATACTAACAACCGGAGCAACCTGTAACGAAATAACAAAAATCCTAAAAAAAGCCGGCGCAAAAAATATAACAGTATGCGCTATCGCACGCGCTATCGGAAATTTCAATAAAAAGAAAAAATAACAGTTCACGATTTTTAAATTATGAATTATGAATTTAAAAACCATGAACAGTTACGAAAAAACAAATATTTCAACTGCTATACCGAAATTCATTGTATGAGTTGTATAAAGGTTGGTCTTTACATTTTTTCTGGATTTGGTACAACTTCGCGTCCATCGTTGGTTTTGTGTAATTCTTAAAAAACAAAAATAAACAGAATCTCAATCGTTCGATTTTTTAAACTGCCTTTTAACGATAACATATTTCACGAACAATTACATTATATATACTGTAAACGTTAATTTTTCCTCCTCCTAATCAACCTGCCGAAATTATGGCGTCCAATAACGACCGTATTCAGAAAATTCAAACGCTTGCCAAAAAAGGCGAATGGAAAAAAGCTTACAAAGAAGCTAAATTTTCTCTCAAATTGTCCAATTCGTCCGAAATAAAACAGATCGTCGTCAACTCGCTCTGGAACTGGATCAAAGATCAAGTCCAACGAAACCAATACGACGAAGCAAAATTAAATGTCCGCGAATTACTACAAATCGACGCTAATTCCATTCCGCAAAATATACGAAACGAATTTCCCCCCATTTTTTTAACTCTTGGATTAAACTCGCTACTGCCAGACGACCTCAAAAACGATACCACTTCAACAAACATCCAAGCTCAATACCTCGACCAATATATAATCCGCAATATCAAATCAAACGATCTCTTATCTGAAACCCTAAAAGACGCCGACAAAATCAAAGAAACTTTCAAGTTAATCGAATCCCGCAAAGATTCAGAAGCATTACAAATATTATCCTCAATACCATTTCAATCTCCGGCGTCCGAATGGAGATTGCTAATTCGCGGCTTAATCGCACTCTACAACAACGACAACAAAACCGCTAACGAAAACTGGCAACGACTCAATAACTCAAGACCAACAAGTAAAATCGCCGACAATCTGAAAAAATTGTTCAAAGATAAAAATAAATCCGAAATAAACAACGACACCTCCAAACAATTCAACCTGTTCAAAGATAACTCCGACTCCGAACAATCGCGTAAAATTAACTTGATCGATAACCTTCGCATAATCGGCGATTGCTTAAAATCTAAAAAATATAAAGAAGTTCTCGTAAGACTCCAGATAATTCGTCAATCGGCTAAAATCCAAAATGATCGCCTGTACGGACGAATACTCCGCTTGATTCAAATATATCTGCTTAATCACGCTCAACCCATAACCGTCCGGCAATTCATCGAGCAAAATTTACCTCTGCCGCTCGACCCTAACGGAAATCGTACGCTCGCCCTTTTGTTGCGTCGATTGTTTAATCGTAACGAACAAATCCCGCTTTGGATGCAACGCGGCGAATTTTACTTTTTCTGGGAAAAATTCGCTGAAGAAGACATCGATCAAATAGAATCTTTTTCGCCGGCAATGAAAGCTCGCGCTAAGTCTATCGCGTTTAGCGAAATTATAAACGAGGGACAAAATATTTTACTCAACATAAATCCGATTGGAGAACAATTTTTCGACCGAATGGCAGAAGGCATTAAAAACAGCGATGATAACTTCTCCATTTTATTTGAAGAAAATTGGAACTATTGGCGCTTGCAGTATCATAATAAATCTATCGACGCAGACCCAACTAATTTTGCAGCTTTCGACGATCTAAAAATTTTATTAGAAACAATGATAAAAACAGACCCCAACCCTGATAAATTCAACGTAATGCTAGACGAACTATACGCGCGAATGTTGAAACATAATCCAAATGAAAATAAAATTCTCTATCGCATGTTTAATAAAAGCATCAATAACGACCTCGACAAAGCCGCCGAATACATGGAATGTATCGAGAGAAATAATCCAATTTCAAAAAATACAACCTACTGCAAATTAAAACTGACTGTTCAACAATGCCGACATGCACTCGCTAATAGAAATCTGCCCGCCGCCGAAAAATATCTGACAGCTTTTGAGAACCTATTAACCGGCAACCTTATGCCGTTTCATCGGCATAACTTGATTCTGCTCGCGTTGAAATTTATATTTTATATCTTGTCCAACAAACAGAAGTCGGCGAAAAAAATTCTTACAAGTTATAAAGAATACGGCGTCGGCAATTCGTTTTCGATAATTATTGCTATTCTATATGAAACGAAAAATATAATCATTCCGCAACAATTCATAGATCATTTACAACAACTATACGACTCAAAAATCAAAAAAAGACTCAACCCCTCCGCCATAGGAGCTATCGCCGATTTCTTAGTAGAAAAAATTAATTTCAACGTCAGCAAAATACCTGATGATTCTACGATGTCGTTGTACCTATACTTTTCAGAATTGCTCGATTATATTTGCAAAAAGAAGACAATAAAATGGACAAAAGAAAAAGATTTAATCGGCGTATGCGGTTTTCTTTGGCTCATTGTTCTCGATTATGATTTTTGGTCGAGAAGTAGAACGAACAAAATCGTAATGCAGTTTTATAAGTTTGCGCAAAACGGAAAAAAATTATTTCCCAACTCGCCTATTCTGAAATTTTTTGCATTAGAAGCGAGCCGTTGCAACTATATCAAAAAGAGTAAATCTTCATGGAAATCGCCTTATTTCTGGCAAGGTATAATTATGAAAATGAATAATCAATATAAAGAATTTATTAATACTTACAGCAAGTCAAAAGATAATCCTGAACTCTCTTCATTAATAGCATGCGCGGAGATTCGGACAAAATGTTCTATTCCAGAAGTATTAAAAAAAAATCAATAACCGCTAATACGTTGTCAAGATTTTAGCTGCGGGCAAAGGTCTATTAAGATTGAATAGACAATATCAGAATAATTGTTACGAAAATTAAATTGGTAAATTAATAATTATGTTGGACGTTTATTATTACACGCTTGGCGTTAATCCGGGTTGTTCGGAGTCGGAGATTAGAAATCGTTATCTTGAGTTGGTGCGCGAATTTCCGCCGGAAAAAAATCCTGATAAATTTGCAAAAGTCCACGAGGCTTACGAAAATTTGAAAAATCCTATTGGTTTAATGCAAGGAATCCTTTCTGATTTGCAAACAAGCGATTCAATTGAACAGATAATCAACGTGCTGGTCGATGAATTACGACAAGAAAGATTGCCGACAGAAATGATTTTGAATATGGGAAAATAATCGTTATGGAATCTCTAAAAATTAATTTTAAACCACAGAGGACACAGAGAACACAGAGAAAATTTTAATTTGAATCAAAACATCATTTAAATTTATTAAAGTAACAATTTGGATTTAAATCAAAATTT
>JAITAZ010000327.1 GCA_031283825.1 Planctomycetaceae bacterium
TAGTTTGGGTCGTATTTGAAAGGTATTGCTGATGAATTTCGTAACGATAATCCAATACAATCTAAAATCGTCGGAATACCGCGTTCCGGTTCGATAACATTTTGAGCGAATTCAAGCGAGCAATACAAAGCGTAATATTTCCCTTCGTTATTAAGTTTGGCTGTCAAATCGTGCAAGTAGGTCGTTTTTCCGCTTTGTCTTGCGGCGTGAATGACGAAGTATTGTTTCATATCGATCAATTGTTCTACGCCGACTAGACGTTTAGCAGAGTCTATCATGTAATGATCTTGATTATTACATGGACCTGCTACGTTAAAGTATTTTGTCACGATTTTCTTTTTCCTTTTTATATTTCTGTATTTCCCAAAATTTATTGCGAGATATTTTGTGCGATCTGGTAAATTTATTGGGTGATTATTTAGTAGAATTATTTTTTGAACGCGGGATATTTCGTCGGATTTTTTGGTGAATGCAGACAATTATGGATACAAGCTACTAAACGATTTTTCTCAGGTATTCGATGCTTCTTTCGGCTTGTTCTAGTGTTCCGCATTCGACGCTGAGAACGATATTTTGCGGCAGTGGTTTTAGAATGGCGACAATTGATTTCCAATCGACGACACCATCTCCGCAGGCGCAACCGACGGCGGTACCCATAACTTTTCCGCGTTCGGAGTCGGATTGTTCGATTGAGATATCTTTTGCGTGCATGTGTACGAGTTTATGTTTGATTTTATCTAGCCATGCGACTGGGTCTTGACCTCCGAGATAAGCGTTTCCAGTATCGAAATTTGCTCCGACGAAATCTGATTTTACGAGATTTAAAATCCGGTCGTATTTTTCGGGAATGAGCGAGTAGGTTTGATGCATTTCGAGTCCGATTTTTATTCCTCGACGTGAGGCGACTTTTTCGGCTTCGGTGATTGAGTATTTAATCAGGGTGAAATCTTCTTCTTCTGTAGTCCATTTTTGTTTATGACCTTCGTGAGTATTGATTACTGGTGCGCCGCATTCTTTAGCGAATCGTGCGGCTTGTTTGAGATATTCGACTGCGATTTCCGGTTTTGACAGTTGGCTGTGTGAGGACAATGCGGAAAGTTTCAAGTTATATTTTTCGATTATATCTCGAATTCGAAAAGGATCGTCGAGCATTGAGACGCTATGAAAGTATCGAGCTTCGCTGAGAAGTTCTCTACCCCAATGAACCATTGGTTCGATATATTCGTAACCGAGTTCGGCGGCGAACTGTACGCCCCATTCGAAAGATTTATGCGAAGTCCGAACTGCTTCAAGATTAAGACCGATTCCGATTTTACCCATTTTTTATTCTCCAATTATTTGATTTGTTAAAAGTTGATTTAGCAATGCAATATACAAAAATTTGTTTACGCAATTGACATGTAGTTATCAACGAAGGCAAGATTTTAACATAAAAATTTTTGCGTTCAATTACCGAGTAGAATTTAAAATAACTGTTTGTAAGAACGTAAATTATCCGGCAGAATTTTTGTAACGAATATTTGTTTTATTCATTGAGAGACTCCATTGTTGATTGGAAATAATCATGTTCTTATTGTTGCCTTTGTTCTCAATATTTCCTTCGGTATTTTTTTAAGGCGACAAAGGTGACTCAGGCGACAAAGCGGACGAATAGTTTGAAATCTGATATTGAGCGGCTCAATGGACAAAACAAATTTTTTCGCCGATTTATTGTCAAAACTCTAATTCCGAATTTCCAATTTAAAAACGTTTGGCTGATTCTTGCTGGTAATGGTGATTATGATAGAATAACTCTTTGGAGATTTTCTGCGTAATTTCGTATTGCGTTAATACGAAATTTTAAGACTATGATTTATCGTACGAAAATTAATAACTATTCTCAATAGTTACTCAAAAACTTGGAGATTAAAAAAATGAAAACGTCTATTCGTTTGCTTTTTGTTGTTGCGATTCTTTTTGCGAGTCGCGTTTGGGCGGTGGATAACTTTACGCAAAGGGACGTTGTTGTTGTCAAAGACGTCTTTGTTCCTTTGCCGTCTGGTCAAGTGCAATTGCATGGGTATCTTGACAAAATAATCAAAACGTCTTGTGAAAATTGGAACAAAGGAGACGTTCCCTACAAGGAAACTGTCGAGTTTTTTCGTACTGGACGAAAACAATTTGCACTTGGCGAAATGTGGGGTAAACTTGTTCGCAGCGGTTCGCTTTTTTACAGATACACCGGCGATCCCGAATTGAAAAAAATCCTTGACGCCGCCGTTGCTGACATCCTAACAACGCAACGTTCAAACGGTTCAATTAGCTGCGTTCCGCCGGATAAACAACCAGAAACCTCTGACCTCTGGGAACGTAAATATGTTCTCATCGGATTAGAAGATTACTACGATTACGTTGAAAAAAAACCGGAAATCCTTGAATCGCTCAAACGTCAGGTTGATTGTCTGATAACGCAAATTGGAAAGCCGCCGAAAACTAGCATTCTGGACGTCGGTTGGTCTCACGGCGGACATGGAAAAAATCATATTGAATCCAGCACAATTCTCGAACCGGTTGTTAGACTATATATAATGACTGGCGAAAAACGATATCTCGACTTTGCCGAATATATCATTTCGGAGGGCGGATGTCTTGAAGCGAATCTGTTTGACGCGGCTTATAACAACGTTCAGCCTTATAAAATGTGCAAAATTTATCCGAAAGCATACGATACGTTATCGTTGTTTGAGGGCGTGGTTGAATTTCATCGATGTACACGCAACGTTGTTCTCAAGCAAAGCGCGTTGAATTTGTTTGAGAATGTCTGTAAATTTGAAATTACAATTATTGGCAACGGCGGCTCTGATCATCCGTATCATCCGACTGTTGCCGGAGAAGCATTTGGAAACACTGCCGTCGAGCAGACAAATCCAAAAATTAGACGAATGATGGAAACTTGCACGGGCGTTACGTGGATGAAATTTTGCTCGCATTTATTGAAGTTAGAGGGCGAACAAAAATATGCAGACGAAATTGAAAAATACGTTTACAATGGACTAATCGGCGCGATGAAATCGGACGGTAGAGGTTTTTCGTACTGTAATTTATTAAACGGGACAAAAACAAACGATGCCGGATGGGGCTGGAATTTCAACAATAAGCATGGCGGCAATTTGCATGTTACGTGTTGCAATTTGAACGGACCGGAAGGCTTGGCGTACATTCCGTATATTGCAGCGATGTATGAACCGAATTTGCAGAATCCGGCATTCGTAATAAATTTTTACAATTCTGCAACAATAAAAACGAAAACGCCAAAAGGCAATCCGCTGACAATAGAGATAATAACAGACTTCCCGAAAAATGGTAACGTAAAAATTAAAACAACGATGGAGGAATCAGAAGAGTTCTCGTTGAAATTAAAGATTCCGGCGTGGAGCGAGAAAAATCAAATTCGATTTACGGATGAGAATCGTCGGGAACAGATTCAAACTTCGTCGGCGGGAAAGTACGCGGCAATCAAAAAGAATTGGCAGAAAAACGACGAAATCAATTTGAGTTTTGATATGAGATGCAAACTGATCGACGCGCCGAAAGAGGGATCGAGTCCAAACAGCGATAAATATAAAGCGTTGAGATACGGTGTTTTAATATTAAGTCGAAATTCTGAAAAGGATCCGAATTACAATAAACCGGTATCGATTATAGCGGACAAAGAAGGATTCGTTGATGCCAAGTTGATTGCAAATCCCGACGGTTCGATAGAATTTGACGTCCCAACGACAACCGGTTCAATCAAGATGTATCCTTATGCAAATATCAACGGCTGGAATGGCGCAAAAATTCAAACATGGTTACCAATGC
>JAITAZ010000388.1 GCA_031283825.1 Planctomycetaceae bacterium
AAAGCTGAAGTTTTATTTTGGGGTTGTAGCTCAATTGGTTAGAGTACCGGACTGTCGATCCGGTGGTTGCGGGTTCGAGTCCCGTCAACCTCGTTTTTTGGTAAATTCTTAAAAAAATAGTGAGATTGCATCTTACTGTTTTTGTTTGTTTGGTTTAATTTTTATACGCTAATGACGAAAATTGTGTCAAATTTGACACAATTCACCTTGTCAGCGCGAAAGGTTTTAACCTTAAAATGACAAAATTAAAGAATTTAGTCAAAAAACTACAAACAAAGAAAAGAAGCAAAAGTAACCTACCTATCACCAACAATAGAGGTTACGCTTTTTTACAGATTCAGATTCAATGGGAAAGCATAAAAAATCCCTCTCGGAAAATTCGAAGATTCTGACAAAAACAAACCGCATTAAATTCTTGAATGCGTACAAAAATATTTCATATTCAGATCTGAATATGCCGTCAACCCAAAAGCCGCCATCGAAAAATGATCGCCAAGACGGAATAAAATCAAATTAGATAAAGAAGCGGCAACAACAGAACAATCTATCTCCCTTGCCGAACTAATTGCCGAATGTCTAGCCGACAAAGAAAAATTACGCGACATCGATCATTACAAATACGCCGGTCAACTTCTAATCAATGTACTCGACGCACAATTCCCCGCAGATGAAATCACAAAAGGGAATCTCTAAAAACTTGTTTTGTAACCGTTCACGGATTTTTAAATTGCTAAACCCAATGTAGAGACACAATGCTTTGCGTCTCTATCGATAATCTTTTGATCGAACAATGAGACGCAAGGCATTGCGTCTCTACATTTGTTAATTTGTAACTATTCACGTTTTAATTTTGCGATAAAAAATTCCGTGAACGGTTACAAAAAACTACAGCTAGTTGCAAAATAAAAAATAATTCCACTGATATATTACAAAAGAACCCTTTGTTCATGTTCAAAGTATAGTTGCAATCAGCCTGAGCTTTGCTCTATTTGCCAATATTCTAACTCTACCGGCGTGCTTCTGCCGAATAGATTTACTATTACCGTTACTCTGCCGTTGGCATAGTCTATTGCGTCAACTACGCCGCTCAAGCTTTCGAAACTGCCCTCTTTTATCTTTATTTGATCGCCTACGCTATAGCCTACCTTTAACTTTGGAGATTCTGCGGGGTCTTCCTTTTCCGCCGCTAACATTCTTTGAACCTCATGCGCTAACATCGGCGTCGGCTTGCCTACAGCACCAGTAAAATCGCCGATGCCGGGAGTCTCACGCACCAAAAACCACGTGTCATCGTTGATCTCCATGTATATCATTATATAACCCGGATACAACTTACGTTTCACAATACGCTTTTTCTCATTGCGTATCTCCGTTACCTTTTCAGTTGGAACTAAAATATCGCCAAAATATTGATCCAATCCAGCAATTTTCGCACGCTGCTCAAGCTGCTTTTTTATCAAATCCTCGCGATTCACCTGAACCTTCAAAATATACCAGTCCTTGCCCTTCGGACGCTCCAACTCCTCCTCAATAACTATAGACTTTTTCTTTTCGACTCCTTCATCGTTTTCATCGTTGACTTCCTTCGTATCATCCGTTGTCTCAGCTTCCGCCTTGTCTTTGTCCTTGTCCTTTTTTTTGCTTTGACCTTTCGGTTTCTTTTCTGCAACGGCTTTTTTGGTTTTTTTGCCCTTTTCCGGTTTTGCGTCAGCAGATAAATCAGACAACGATTCCGACTGCGAATCCGGCAGCGAATCCGAATCTGCAGTCGAATCTCCAACTACATCAACAGACTCCTCCGAATCGACCGTTGAATCAACAGTCTCCTCCGTCCCGAAATCAATCTGATTACTATCGCCATTTTCCAATTCAGACTCTAACATGAATTACTCCCCTGCAATAACTAATCCTTTCTCAATTTAAACTTTAAAAAA
This sequence comes from Planctomycetaceae bacterium, assembly GCA_031283825.1. Taxonomy (GTDB): domain Bacteria; phylum Planctomycetota; class Planctomycetia; order Pirellulales; family Thermoguttaceae; genus WRKP01. The sequence goes on from JAITAZ010000388.1 coordinate 1,935, forward strand.
ATAATTATACGACTCATACTATGAATTTCGGCGATACAAAGACGATTCATTGAGATCGCTGAAATCATTAAAAATTCTGCTTTCCAACGGCAAACAGGCGGCTCTAACCGAAAATTCAAATGTGAACAGTTGTTAAAATACGCTTACGGAATAACCCGTATAAATTTGAATATTGTCATCCACGCCAAATCAAAGATAAAAATCATTCCTGCCAAAATCAGAAATAAAGTCAAAACAACCACAGTTGACGAATACAATTCAGCTCCGCTGGGCCACGAAACTTTCATCATTTCGCCCTCGACCGATACAAGGAAGTTGGCGAAAGTCTGCCAATTTACAAGTCTAAACGCAATCCACGCGCCCAACAACGTAATCGCAATCGCAATAATTCCCGCAAACAATTGACTATCCGCAAACGACAACGCAACTTGAGACATCGTAACAAAAAATCTATACGCGCCGCTCGCAAAAAGTACAAATATGCCCAAAGCCGTAAGACGCCTTGTATGCATACCTTGATTAGGCTTGTAACGCCTAAAACTGAAAAGAGCTTTAATCAGTTCAATCATGTTATTTGTTATAAGTAAAATTTAATCTTAAATATTTTGTAATTATTCCGTAGCAAATTATTTTTAATCGGATAACCGACCTTTCGCCGAATGACAAGAGGTTACAAACCCACAATCGCATTGCCGAATACAACGTTAGCAATGTAAATCAATTTTGTCTGAACTATGATTTTTGTGATTAGAATAATAAAATCATATAAATCATAGTTAAGATAATTACAGCTTTAATCTGCTTTCTCTTTTTTCTTTTTCGTCGGCTAGGCTTACTACAATGCTCAATGATTATTCCGGATCAATAGTTGTCTAATGAATAGTTACATTTTCGTTACAATAATTCGAATTGACAGGGGAGGAGGGAATCGAACCCCCACCAGCGGTTTTGGAGACCGCAGTTCTGCCACTAAACTACTCCCCTGTGAAATTCCATCAATCTCTCAACTCAGAGTTTCGACTCAATTTCTAATATTATACAACTCGGCAATGAATCTCGGCGATCTAAAAGTTTAAAAGCCTACTTTCCAATGTCGAGCAGGCGGTTCTTATCGACAATTCAAACGCGAGCAGTTTAAAAATACTGAATCAGACTCCGCGAAAAAATTAAATAGTCCGCGCTTTAACTTCGACTAGAGCCGCCCGCTTCGCCTACAAACAGACAACAAGCAGACGACACTAACCGAAAATTCCAGTACGAAGAGTTTCAAACTATTTCAACACCTTTGTTACCACACCCGAACCTACAGTTCGACCGCCTTCGCGAATAGCAAATCTCACATTTTCCGACATTGCAATCGGCGAAATCAATTCGACTTTGAGTTTAACGTTGTCGCCGGGCATACACATTTCGGCGTCGCCTAGCAAAGTCAAAGCGCCGGTAACGTCTGTAGTTCTGAAATAGAATTGCGGACGATAACCAGAGAAGAACGGTGTCGAGCGTCCGCCTTCGTCTTTCGATAACACGTAAACTTCAGCCTCGAATTCAGTGTGCGGCGTAATCGTTCCGGGCTTGGCAAGAACTTGACCTCTTTGAATATCGTCTCGTTTTATACCTCTCAACAAAAGCCCGACATTGTCGCCCGCTTGACCTTGATCAAGTTCTTTCTTGAACATTTCGACGCCGGTAACAACCGTTTTTTGTTTCTCGTCGCTGAATCCGACAATTTCAACTTCCTCGCTGACCTTAATAATTCCGCGTTCAATTCTACCTGTTGCAACCGTTCCTCGACCTTCAATCGAAAACACGTCTTCAATTGCCAACAAGAACGGTTTGTCGTTTTCATGAACCGGTTCGGGAATATTGTTGTCCAGAGCTTCCATCAATTCGGTAATACATTTCGACTTTTCAGGATCAGACGGATTCTGTTGAGCATGAATCGCAGAACCGCGAATAATCGGAACTTCGTCTCCCGGAAAATCATATTTGCTTAACAACTCGCGAATTTCAAGCTCGACAAGTTCCAGTAATTCCGGATCGTCCAGCAAATCGACCTTGTTAAGGAACACAACCAGATTCGGAACATTCACTTGACGTGCAAGTAGAACGTGTTCCCGTGTTTGCGGCATCGGTCCATCGGCGGCGGATACCACAAGAATTGCGCCGTCCATTTGTGCGGCGCCGGTAATCATATTCTTGATGAAGTCCGCGTGTCCGGGACAATCGATATGCGCGTAATGTCTTTTTTCCGTTTCGTACTCGACGTGAGCAACGGCGATTGTTACCGTTTTAGTTGCGTCACGAACCGTACCGCCTTTCGCAATATCAGCGTAACTCTTGACTTTAGCCAATCCCTTCGCCGCTTGAACGGCAAGAATCGCGCTAGTCAAAGTAGTTTTACCGTGATCAATATGACCAATTGTTCCCACGTTCACGTGGGGTTTAGTCCTTTCAAATTTTTCTTTAGCCATTTTTATTCTCCTTAAATTCTTAAAGTTATACCCGACTTCGGGAGGGAATACGCGTCGCGTTCAGTGTCTGCCGCCCCGATTGGGCAGCTCGCCTTCTAGTAGCGCAACGGTTCAACAATCTAAATACAAAATTATCGTTACAAAAATTCTAAATTGCCCGCACTTTAAATTTCCGTTAGAGCAATCTGCTCGTCTATTGGAAGGCAGACTTTACGCTCTTAAATCGAATAAACTCATTGTACGAGTTACATGACGCCAAATTGAAATCAATAATTGAATCGTTTCGGCAAAATTTGAAACTATAAATTGTATTGAGATTGTACTCTATACATCGTTACTTCATTTCCGCAAAACTTTGTTTCTCATCGATTTGATCGAACATACGATTTAAACTGTTCATGTTTGAATTTTCGGTTAGAGCCGCCGGCTTATCTAATTGGAAAGCCGGTTGTTTTGCGAATAGCTCTTTATTGTCGAAATTCATAGAACGAGTTGTTTACGTTTTTTCTGAAATTATTACGAAACTGACTTTGACGCGAACGCGAAAAAATATCGTATCAAAAATCCGCAACAATGCTACAGTCAAACGACGTATTTCTAAACAATGAGTCCAAAACGCGATGCGTAATGATACATAAGTGAGCAAGCTGTTGATGAGAATCGAACTCATGACCTCGTCCTTACCAAGGACGTGCTCTACCTACTGAGCTACAACAGCAAATCACAGGCAAAGCGGGTGAAGGGAATCGAACCCTCGTCTCCAGCTTGGAAGGCTGTGGCTCTACCATTGAGCTACACCCGCTTTGAAAAATGAATCCATGTACCAAGTTTTTTTACTTGTAGTTATTCAGTAGGCAACTATTGATCTTTGGCGATCAATGATCGGATTTACGACCTTTTGCCGATGGTCGATTATCTGATCGATAGTCGTTTATCTACTGAATAGTTACAATTAAATTTGTCGAAACGACTCCAAATTAACAAACAAAAAAACTGGGAGATGGAGGATTCGAACCTCCGAAGTCGATGACAACAGATTTACAGTCTGCCCCCTTTGACCACTCGGGAAATCTCCCATAAATTATTTGTTCGTTTTACGTTCTGGAATCCCTGAATTTAATTATAAATTGCAAAGCAAGCGGGATTCATTTTATTTGTTGAATATTCTATATTTCCGCAACCTTGCGATTAAGTTTTGTTTTTATAGAATTTTTAAAATTCATTTTAGTTTACTCATATCTATTACGTATCGAAATTGCGATTCGCCTTTGATAATTTTTTTGTATGCTTCAGTGATTTGGGTCGGCTCGATAATTTCGATTTGCGGATAGATTTTGTTTTTGACGGAATAGTCGATCATTTCTTGTGTTTCTTTTATGCCGCCGATTAGAGTTCCCCAGACTTTGCGTCTTCCGTTAAACACAAACGGAGTTACTTCGAGCGTTGGCGTATCTTTTATTGCCGGAGCGCCAATTAGTACAAGTTCTCCGTTGAATTGTAGCATTTTTAGGTACATTTTCGGATCGAATTTTGTCGGAATTGTACTGAATATTACGCGAAAGTTGTTATCTAATCCTTTGAGTTCATTTTGATTTTTTACATTTACATATTTTTCTGCTCCGAGTTTGGTTGCTTCGTTTCTTTTATTGTCGTTAATATCGAAAACTGTAACTTTCGCTCCTTTAGCAACAAGATATTGCAAAGCCATGTGTCCGAGTCCGCCGAAACCTGCAACTGCGACTTGATCGTTTTTTTTAATTTTTACTGCTTTGATGGGAGAATAAGTAGTTATTCCGGCGCAAAGCAAAGGCGCGATTTTTTCTAGCGGCGCATGTTTAGGAATTTTAATCGCGAATTTTTCGGAAACGACTATATTATTTGAATAGCCGCCTTGAGTGATTTCGTTATTGTGGTAAATATCTTTTGAAGCGTAAGTAAGCACGCAACCTTTTTGACAATATTGTTCTTGATGCGTTTTGCAGCAGTCGCATTTTCCGCATGAATTAACCATGCAGCCGACTCCGGCGTGGTCTCCGACTTTAAATTTTCTAACGTTTTTTCCAATTTTTACAATGCGTCCTGCGATTTCGTGTCCGGGAATCATTGGATAAATTTCTTTTTCGTTCCAATCTTGAGACGATTGATGGACATCGCTATGACAAATTCCTGAATAGAGAATCTCTATCAAGACATCGTTATTTCCGAGTGTGTGTCGGTCGAATTCGAGTGGTACAAAATCGCCTTTGGGTTCAAGCAAAGCCATTCCTTTGCTGTTGATACGATTGGTTTCATTCTTTGCCGTTTTTTCGTGTTGAGCGTAAACAACGTTAAAGGTCGTAATTATTGTAACGATAATTAAGCCAAGTTTTATTTTCGACAAAAATTGTAAATTTGACATTATTATTTTTATCAACATTGCGTTTTAATGACGCGGATTTTTTTATTTTTTTGACTGACTATATATTTGTTGTGAATTTTGCGTTATCTGGTGATTGATAAAAATTGTAATTATTCAGTAGCAATTTGTTTTATTTTTTGAGTTTTTTTATATTAGATTTTAAGTTAGCGATTACTTAATGTCCTCATTTGTTTCATTGAAAAAATGTAACAAACGGTCGATAGCAATCATCGATCAATTGTTGCCTTTGAGTTGTTAATAAAAATTTGAATTTTTGCGATTCGCATAATAATTAGTTTGTTTAAAATTCAAAGCTGACGATGGGACTTGAACCCGCAACCTGCTGATTACAAATCAGCTGCTCTACCGATTGAGCTACGTCAGCAATCATTGAGCTGTTTGTATTAAGTTTTGACGGGAACAAACTTTAACGCTGACAAAATTATTTTGTGCGATTGATATATTCGCCGTTTGAACAACTCGTAAAAAAATAAGTTCAGGCAGGAACGAGCAACAAGGGGGTAAATGGTAACTCATATTTCAGATAAGACAAGAGGGGGGACTAATAAAAATATCGTACAAAAATTTCTAATGAAAAATTAAAAAATTAGAGTCTATAATCTCAAATATTTTGAGTTAGTTTATTCTCTTGAAAGGGAATAAAAGTCAAAGGTATTTTTTAAGGGAACGTCTTGTTTGAAATCGGAAATTAACGACTCAAAAGATATTGCTCTTGAGGGAACTTCTAAAAACTTGTTTTTTATTAAAACCGCGTAGCGGTTTCCCAAAATAGCGATGGGTAAAAATTCGTTAGAATTTTTATCCATCGAAAAAAAATCATGTTACGAATTTATTTTCGATGGGTGAAATCACGTTGCGATTTCACCCATCGCTATTTTGGAGTTATTCCTACGGGACAAGGTTGATGTTTTCAGAGCGTTCTCTGTGGTAAAAAATGAATTTTTAGAGATTCTCTATTCTTTAATAACCTTCATTCTGAAATTTATTGGGGGGGATTGAAGGTTGAACGGAAGCTGTTACAATACTTCGCCCATTGTGAATGTGAATCTTTATGAGACTTGCTAACGATGTAAGCTCATCAAGATAGTCGAAAATTTAATATCAACCAGTTTAAAACGCCCGTATAATTTAGGGAAATAAATCATGGCAAGATTTTCAAAAAAATCGAAATTTAAACAACGTAAACGCACAAAAGCGAAAGTTCGTATCAAGAAAAAAGACCCGTTGATGGTAGGCGGTCAACGCCCGCGCCCAATGTTTGTTGATTACAAAGACGTGGAATTACTCCGCAAATTAACTAGTCGACAAGCTAAAATAATCAGCCGTCGGAAAAACGGTTGTTCTGCCGTAAGTCAACATGCAATTGCAAACGCAATCAAACGCGCAAGATTCATGGCGCTACTTCCATACGTAGCTGATTAGTACATGTTACGCACTTGTTGCCCCAGATCGGGTGACTCAGGTAGGCGACCGTAGGTTCGCAACCTTTCGCCGAAAGGTCGCGTCGGCGTTAGCCGACGGTAAATCTGAAATGATTTTAATTATTGTCGAATCCATTTTATCGTTGCCTTCAGCAACGCGACCTTTTGCCGAAAGGTCGCCTATCCTATATC
>JAITAZ010000416.1 GCA_031283825.1 Planctomycetaceae bacterium
GCTGCCCTTTCAGGGCGTAGGAATTGTTTCTTGCGCGTGAACGATTACAAATAAAGTCTTTCATAAAAAATGCATCCCAAAATTTAAAACTAACAAAGCATTAGAGACGTTTAGTTTAAAATCTGTTTGAAAAGACTCAAGAGTAATGTCTTTGAGTCGTTAATCTCCGATTTCAAACAACGATGTCAATTATGTCCTTTGAGTCTTTTTGGTCTCTTAAAAAATCACGCCTGAATATTACTTCTTATTTTTTCTTCAAAAAACTTCTTTTAATTGGATTTAATACTTGCTCGACAACGATAGTCGTTTCTGAAACGATAGATGCAATTCGTCCTGATAGAATCGAATGTAAACCAAGCGCAGGTAACGCAACGATTAGTCCTTGCACCGTCGTAATCAACGCAAGATATATTCCTTCCGCTAGATCCGTTGGTTTCGCTGCTCCGCCAGATTCGGCTAGACGCTGGAACGCTATAATCATACCAACTACCGTGCCAAGTAAGCCAAGCATCGGAGTAATATTGCCAATAACATTCAAATACTCAATTTTTCTATACAATCTTGACGCTTCCTCCTCCAACGTATTTTCAGCGTCTTTTTCTACCGCTTCCCAGCCAAATTCAAACCCTCTCATGCCGGCAAGCAAAACCTTAGCTAAAAAACTTTGATTCTCTTGACAAGATTGCATCGCAACCCCCAACTGACCCTGCGAAAGTTGTTGCAATACCGCATCTGCAAATTCCTTCGGCATTATCAAATCACGACGAACCGTAAACAGAAATTCAATCACTATCGCCACCGCAACAAACGAAAGAAAAATAATAATATAACCAATAATTCCGCCAGCTTTCAAAAGTCCCAAAAATGTTATCGATTTTTTGGAATATTCTACGACAGAATTATCATTTTTATTTTTATCGTTATCGTTATCGTTGTTATTGTTGTCAACGCTTTGTTTGTCGTTGTTATTTTTAACAGATGATTTTGAATTTAAATCAATCAAATCAGATTCGCCGCTCGACACCGCCGCTGCAACTCTAATTCCAACTTTATAATCTGCCGGAATAATTGTCCAAAAAACTAATAAAATCGCGATTAAATATAATATTCGTAACATATCAATATCGTTTTAAACTTTTACAAGATTTTCTCCGCACACAATCCCACTTGCCGGATCAATTGCAATCCCGCGAGTCATGTTACAAAGCACGTCGAGAATTGCAATCAAAGTGTTAGGATCAATTCGCTCATTTTCAAGATCGTTATCAGTAATTTCCATTCTTGTCTCGCCAAAAAGACACTTTTTATACGAAGTCGGATCAAAATGAAATCTCGGACGATTCGTAGAATTATTACTGGGTAAATTTTCGTTACGATAATTCTGTTTAATTTTTTTCATATCCGAAATAGTCGCCTTTTCAACAACCCGATCCATCGGAGACGTAAACTGTAATTCAGGTTTTTTTATCGTTTTGAATACAGCCGTTCCCGCAACTTGCTCAAAATGCAACACGCTATAACGCGCGGCAAATTTTTTCGCTTTACGCAACAACTCGCGTTCCCTTAACGGACAATCTTTACTTATCGTAACAAAAAGTGCTTCGCTTTCCGTTAGTACAATTTCGCCCTCAGAATATACTATCTCAATTGCCGCGTGATCCTCGTAAGACGCAATAGTAATTGCTTCCATAGAATTGTCTTTGCCTATTTTTTTGTCAAGAATAGAAAAACATCCGACATGAGAGTCGAAATTTTTACGCACTTCGGCAAATTGCGGTCGCATCTCCGGCTCAAACAACACAAAATACGTTTCGCGCCATGCGTATCTTTCATCGTCAAATAGCGTCATTGAAATCTCCGGTTGAAATGTGGGAAATTTATACAACTCGCACAATGATTTTCGGCGTCAAGAATGTAAAAGCCGGTTTTCCGACAGTCAATTAGGCGGCTCTAACCGAAATTCATGCGTGCAGTTTAAAAGAGTCCAGTTTATACAACTCGTACTATGAATTTCGGCGATAAAAATTCTAGTAATATTTCAGCATTATTTATAACGACTCATTTCTGCGATATTCTGCGTTTAAATTTGATAAAAATTTTTATCGCAAAAACGCAGAAAATTAGGAATACATAATTCGAGGAAATATCGTTACAAAAAATTCCGCTGATATATTACAAATTCTATTCATTACAAAGCTAATCTATCGACGGGCGAAATGGCGGGCGGCTCAAACCGAAAATTCATGCTCGAGCAGTTTAACATTATTTCAATCGGGAGTCCATAGTTTTGATTTTGTTTGTTCTGTTGGTTGAGTATTATTTGAGTTGATATTATCGGGCGTCCAGAGTTCGGTTGTTTTTTGATTTGAAGCGTTTTGTGCGGCGATTTTTTCGTCGTCTGGAGTTTTTTCTTTTGGTTGAATTAATCCGAGTTGTGCTAGCAACATGTAAAAATCTCTCATTATTTTTTCGTTTGATCCGTGTCGAGTAATGACATGTTTTATTGCGTCTTCAACATAACTATGTTGATTTAGAACCAGTCGAATAGGGATTTCGTGCATATACCAGATTGCGTCGTTTGAATTGCTCAATACGGCTTCGTTTTTTGCTTTACTGATAAGTTTTAGGGATTCTTCTAATTTGTTTTCTGAATTTTTAACTTTTATCAATTTATCGTAGGCGAGCAATCGGCTTTCTGAATCAATTTCTGTTATGGGGCGATTTAATATTTCTTCCGCGAATATTCTATTGCATTTATTTTCATTGTAGATTGCTACGTACATAAAAGCGTTGGTAAGGACGTTGTTTGATAATTTTTTGACGTCAATTCTATGCCAGCGGGTGATAGGCAGATTGTTTAGGAAATTTAGTTGTTCTTTTTCATTTTCTTCAGGAACTTGGATTGTATCGAGTAGTTGGAAGCCTAATTTTTGTCGTAGAATATTAGCGAATTTTGTTGTTGACCAATTTTCTATTATTGTATCTATATTTTGTTCCATGAAATTCACCAAGCCGAGAGTTCTGGCTCGGTATGATGGATTTTTTACGGCTTCGATAGGAGTATTATTTCCGAGCGATTCGAATGTGTAATTTAGCCATTGCGGTGCAAAGACATTTTCGTAGTATTGTTCGTATAATTTATTTTGCGTTTCGGCGTTGATTTCGCGGTTTGGCGGCAATACGAATTTTGGAAAGAGCTGGTCTGTTGATCTGACGTAATTTTCAGCTGTTTGGGTTTTAGCGAAATTTGTTATCAGCAGGTCTCCGAGAATTTGTTTGAGTATGATTTCGAGATTTTTTTGTTCGGGTTTTCGTAAACTTGCGATTTCGATTCGTGCGTTTTTATCGGTTTCTTTTCCGAACAGGAAGCAGATAGCTAATTGGTATGGTATATTTTCGGCGGTTAATTCGATGTCTTCGGGCGGCGCGGGTCGAGTTAGGATTTTGAAAATTCCTTTGGGCGGGACTTGATTAAGTTTTGAAAAAGTTGACAAATCGTAGGGAATAACAACAGCGAGTTGCGAAGAGAGTAATTTTTCGTGAACGGAGTTTACGTCGGTGATTTGGTATTCGGCTAATAGTGCAGAGTCGGGTTCTCCGAGCAGGTTTTTGTTGAATTCGAGTCGTAGCATTTCGGCGTCGGCGGCGTCTTCGATATCGAGTTGCGGATTTGCGATTAAGGATTTGAGCGTGTTGCAAGCTTCGTCGATTTCAAACATCCAGTATTGTATGACGGCGATATTTTTTTGTAGTTGTATCCAGACGTCCGCGTGTTTTGATATTGATATTAGCGTTGCGAGAGCTTCGTTCCAGCGCAATTTTGAGAGTTGTTCCATTGCGAGGTCGAATTCTTTTTTTGCGGGGAAGTTATCGGGGTAATTGATGTTAATATTGAGCGAGCGGAGAGTGAAAGAAATGTCGGTTTTGGAATAAGCGCTGGCGATTATGGATTCGAAGTTATCGCGAAGTTTTTCGTCGGAGCTGAGGTAATACGAGATTCCGATAGCTGGTGCGATAGCGTTTTGTAGGATAAAATAGTAAGCTAATTCGAATGCGATAAAAAGAACATAAGAATTTAGATTATCGTTAGAATTGAAATTTTCGCAAAGATTGACGAGAGTTCCGATAGCTTCTTTATTATAACCGCATGCTGCGGCTGACAGTATATATTCGCAGATAGCGATGGTATCGTTAGGAAATTCTTTGACGAGTGATTTTGCAACGTCGAAGGCGAGTTGTGTTTTTCCGCTTGCGCGAAAGAAACGCAATTTTACGCTGATTAGTTCGAGGTTATTGGGGAATTTTCGTTGTGCTTCTTCGATTCGGGCGAGTGCCGCGTCGAATTGTCGGGTGTTAAACAATTTGGTTATTTCTTGGATTTCTTCATTTAGTTGTCGTTGTTCGTCATTATTCGCGTTTGGGTCATTTTGGTTTATTGGCGTATTATTTGACATTTGGTTTTGGGGTGAGGTTTTGATAGACGGTTTGAAAAATAAGTTTTGTAATTATTCAGCAACATTAGCGTTAATTTGCTTTACCTTTTATTTTATTGAAGTTTATTAAAATTGAGTTTAGGAAGTATATCACAAGTAAGTTCATGTCATAGGGGGGGCGTATAAATTGCGAGCGTAATATTTCAGCGTAAAATTTGTGTAACTGTTCATGGTTTTCCAATTCGGAATTAAAGTATTTTGGTAATTGTTTACGTGAAAAAAGTATCTTCCTTCGCCCTGAAATGGCAGCGGAAAAAATATTATCGCGAATATTCGTTACAAATATTCATCAATATTAACAATATTCGTAACCGTTCACGTTCACAAAAAAAAATCCTACGCCCTGAAAGGGCTTAGGAAATTTTTCTCTTGCAGGTGAATGATTACAAATTTGTTTTGTTTCTGGGAACTTCTAAAAACATCATTTAAATTTATTAACTCATGTTACGCAGTATTTGCCCGTCAGTAGGCGGTAATTGATCAGGTTGATCACAGATCAGGTAGGCGACCTTTCGCCGAAAGGTCGCGTCGGCGTTAGCCGACGGTAAATCTGAAATGATTTTAATTATTGTCGAATCCATTTTATCGTTGCCTTCGGCAACGCGACCTTT
>JAITAZ010000449.1 GCA_031283825.1 Planctomycetaceae bacterium
TCTTGATTGCCATCTTAATGAATTTTTGTAATTATTCAGCAGAAAATTACAACTGAATAATTCAAATAATGTAAATATTCGGTCATAAAATTTTAAGCGTTTTTTTAAGGGAAATTAAAGACTCAAAAGATGTAACTATTCGCGGTTTTAAAATTCCCATAATTCTGAATTTTAAAAACCGTGAACGGTTACAAATTATTTTTAAACTACGAACAGTTAAAATTCTACCAATTCAGGACAAATAATGGAATCGGTTGTAAAATGACATCCGCATAAATTAAGTCCCGTTCCAAACGAACACGCAATACTACTCAATCTTTTTTTAGCGTAATTTTCACGGCATTGCGTAACAATTGTCAGCGGAATCGACGCACAACTCGTGTTGCCGAAATTCTGCAAACTATACGGAACTTTCGCCGGATCAATTTTTAACTTCTTGCGAATTTTTTCATTCATGTAAAGATTCGCTTGATGAAATAAATAAAAATCAACGTCATTATCGCCGATTCCAAAATGCTCCATCAACCTTATCACCCCAGCATGAACCCTCGATAAACCAAACGCGAAAACTTCCATCCCGTCAAGTTTACAATCGATTTTCCTCCGCACAACATTAGGCGCGTACTCGATTTCTTTCAACGAATCTACAGTAACCGGATTCCGATAGCCTCCGTCTTCGATAAAAATTGCCTGAAATTTTTTTCCGTCTGTTTCAAATAAGAATTTTATCGGCGTAGAGTTTGGTGAAAATTCAAGTGCCGTAGCCGTTCCGGCGTCTCCGAATAAAGGTCGAGTTTCTTTGTCTTTCGGCGAATTAACCAACGTAGGCGAGTCGCCGGCTAAAATCAAACCGCGTCGCGCGTCCCCATTCGACATCAACGCCGACAACACATTCAACCCCTGTATCCAACCCGGACAACCAGTCGGAATGTCCAAAGTATGACAGTCTTCCGATAAACCTAGCCGGTCTTGCAAAATACAAGACGTCGGCGGCAAAATGTAATCCCGCGCCGGACTGACAAATATAAGAATGTCAATCTCGCTCTTGCTCCAATTCAATTCAGAAATAAGACGCTCAGCGGCAGCTACGCAAAGATCAGACGCCGTCTGATTCGACGACAATATCCGCTTACGACAAATCCCCGTTGACGCTATTACTTTCTCCGCCTCGCCCGCTCGCAAAAATAACGGCAGATCAATATTCTCCTCAATTTTCACCGGAACGCAGGCAGAAATCCCCGCTATCGAAACGTTATTTACCGTCAAAAAAGCCATTACGAAAATTATAAATTAGATTAGTTTATGATTGATAATTTATGATTATTACGACAAAACCCAAAACGAAATCTCATTCGCCGTAGAGAATATAAAGAAAATTTGTAATGGATAAAACAACTGTAAAAACGCAAGGCATTGCGTCTCGACGATTGTTTATTTTTTTATTAAAAAAATCTCGTACAAATCACGACTGAATTGTTACAATTATACTCCGCTTATAGTTGTGATACTTGTTATATCTATAATAGAATTACCGACATGCAATTTTGCGATTCCGCCGCTTTCTATTGTTACTTTGTCAACTTTGCCGGTTATTTTTTCACCAAGCGAATCGACTCCGGTAACTGTTTTTCCAATTAGACTCGACGCCGTTGTCAAAGCCTCGCCTTGCATGAGCGAATCAATTCCGGCAGATAATTTGTCATTAGACGTAATCTGACGCATCTGACTAATTTGAGAAAGCATCTCCGTGTTGCTCATTGGATCCATCGGATCTTGATTTTGCAACTCTGCAACCATCATTTTTATAAAATCAGACGTCGTCAGATCATTCATCCGATCCGAACTTGCCGCCGAATTCGCCGCCGCCGTTGTACCGCTTGTCGAATTGTTCAATAACGCGCTATCTACTCCAGACATTTTTTCACCTTACAATCTTTTAGGGAATATTTATAAAAACCATTTTTTGTAATTTTTTGTAACTATTATACATTGAGTGGGAACAAATGATTCTTTTTTTAATGGACAAAGGGGACGTCGTTGTTTGAAATCGGAAATTAACGACTCAAAAGAAATTGCTTTTGAGTCGTTTCACAGATTTTCAACCCAAACGTCCCCTTTGTCCCCTTAAAAAAACTGCGGCTTAATAATTAATGAAATATTACAAAAAAATCAAATTCGCGATATTAACTTGTCTCGTTTTATTTTTTCAATCAGAGTCTAGGCAAACCCGATAACGGATCAGGTCCATAAGAACTGACCTCAAGAAACAAAAGAATCGACGCAATAATTATCGCGACCAACGCCAAACCTAGCAATAAAGTAAAAAAATCTGGCGGGACGTCAGGTAATCGCGGTTTTACGATGGGCTGTTCTGTATCAGTATTTTCAACAGTTTCGACGCTAGGTTCGACAGCTTTAGCACCAATGTTAACGTTACTAATATTATTGTCAATATTCGCGCCGCCAAAATTGTCGTCAAGATTAACGTTTTCGAAATTGTTGCCGCCAAAATTACCGCCGCCGACATTACCGCCGCCAAAATCTAAATCTCCGCCAACATTTATATTGTCAAAATTGATATCGCCAAGATTGTCATTATCACCTTCATTTCCGCCGTCGATATTATCTTCAACGCTGATATTATCAGTATCGTTGTCGATATGAATTTCAAAAGTACCGGTTGTATCTAAGGTATTCGTTGCGTCGTCCGAAGCCTCGTTATCGAGTGAAAACTCTTTGAGAAAATCGAAGTCGTCGGAATCTTCATTATTTTTTTCTAAATCTAATGCCATTGTGATATGTTTTTTTTACTATTCGGTGAAAATGTTATCTGCTCGCATTTGAAATATCGGTTAAAGCTTCCGAGATTCTGTGCGAGTTGTAAATTATTTTGCCGTCAATTCATTCACGTTTATAACTTCGACACGGTCTCCGACTTGTACTGTACTACGTCGAAATTCCGGCATGATAACAGCGACCGCTTTGTCGGGTTGAAGACTATCGATTGAAATTTTTCCGACTAACATTGCTCGACCGCTTATCATTCGTATGATGTCAAGTTGATGTCCTTTCTGCAATCCTGAATCCGACCCAATTGAAATTTCGACCCAACCGCCCGGTCTGACTTGCGTAATCAAACCATGAACGCCTTGAGGCGGTACTCCAGAATATAATTCAGGTTGAGGCAATAAGTTATGTTTTTTCAAGACTTCGACTGCATCTTTGTAATCTTTTGCAAGTTGAATTCCAATTGCCTTGAACGACGCTAAATCCATCGCGAGACTATGAGCTTCGTCTATTTTTGCAACGAGTGTTGTGTAAAGATCAGCCCATTTCTTTTGAGCTTCGCGGAAGTCTTTACGATAGCCTTCTAACTCTGCTCGTAATTTCTCCATGTTTTGACCTGAAAGAACAACCGCTGAAATATTAACTTGTCTTTCTTGACTTAATTTATTGTTTTCGTCGGTTAATTTTTCATTTTCTTTTGTCAAGGTATTGACTTGAGATTGAAGCGTTGCGATTGCGTTTGTTTTGCGAACGATTTCGGTGTAGAGTTTCTTTTCTGTATCGTCTCGAAGTTTAACAAACTGTTCGATTTTAAGTGTCAGTTCTGTATTATCTTTTTGCAACGCTTCGGCTTTATTTTTCCAATTTGTATGTGTTGCGTAAATTGTAATGGCAAATACCATTATCATAATACACATTGCAAAGATCAAAATGACGAACATTTTACCGATAATATTCATAACTCGCTTTTATTGTTAAGTTTTTACTAATTGGAATAAATCTTACACAACTTGTAATACGAATTTCGACGACTCAAAAGCTACTATTCTATTTATTAAAAAGCCTGCTTTTCAAAAATAAACAGGAGACAATAATCGAAATCTAAAATACAAGCAACTTAAAATTTAAATTGTAACTACTTCATAACTGTAGAGCAATGTCTTGCGTCTCTATGATTGTATATTTTGTTTATTAAAAAAAGCGGCGTGAAAAATCATGACTGAATAGTTACAAAATATTCGCACAAAGGCGAATCGTTGTCGTTTTTATCGGCAAACTAAAAACCTTTCGATAATTTTTCCTGAAATAATCGTTACATTTTACGCAAACATTTTTTCCAATTTTATCTCCCCGATCTATTAACCCCAGATTCTAAACAAGAATGTCCTCAACGTCCCCTTTGTCCCTCCCAAAAAATTATCTTTGGATTTAAAAACCATATTATTTTTTTGAGAGGGACATTGGGAACAAAGGGGAATTAGTGGACGCTATAGTTTAAAATCTGGGTTGAGCGACTCAAAAGATAAAACAATTTTCCGATGAAATATTATAATTTTTGCATGTTTTGTTATTTTTTTATTTCATATTCTCAAAAAAAATCACGTATAAACAGTTACCGTAAGAAATAATCTCGTTGTCAATCTGGGCGAACTTTTTCGATTATTCCGATTGAAATTATTGTTCTTTATTGTTGTTGCGGTAATGCCGATTGTAATGTTAGTTTTGATTATATCGACTAATTGTTTTTTGCAGATTGTACACTTTATGTCAAAAACTTTCAAATCACGCAAAATAAACTCCGCCCCGAATCCTGATCCTAAAAGGACTATATAATACGGATAATACGGCGCAGAAATATTGTAACGAAAATAATCAATAGATGATTATTACGTTTTTTAGAGTGCAGCATTTACAATTTTTTCCTGTTTAAAAGGGAGGAGAGCTCCTGCATCAGGTTGACCTTTCATTGAGTAATTAATAATAAAAACTTGTCCCGAATCTAAATCTGATTCGCGCGATTTTTTGTTACAATTACTATTGAGGAGTGAAACGATGTTCAGAAGTCTTCAAGCCTTTTCTGTTTTTTGTACGATAATTGCCGTAAACTTTATCGTCGGCGTAAATATATTTACGATTGAAATAAACGCGTCCGAATCAGATTCGCAAAATACGCCAAATCAAGATAATTCTTTTTCGAATTCTCAATATCAAACGTATCCCAATGACTTGAATCCTACGCCGTCTCTGACGCCGCACGTTTCGCAATATCCAAAATTAGCGCAACAAAAATTCCGATACATCAGCGCAGAACCAACGCCAAATTCGACAAAAAATGAAATATCAGAATCGACAACCACAACAACGTCAAATCAAACTCAACCAAATATCGTTACAAAAAATCTTCCGCCGCTAGATTCTACGCCAACTCAACAAACGTCGTCAATCGAATCGCCAAACTCCACGCAATCGTCTGACGCAACAACGTCTAATCCTGTAATGTCAAATTCTACGACGTCGTCTAACGTTACGCCTTTATCGTCTCCGACTCCGTCTCCGCCTCCGATTCCGCCTTCGACGACTCTGATTCCTGAAGTCGGCACGAGTAATCCTTTTCAATTTAGAGAAGCAGACGGAGAAGTTGGACTCGTGCCAAGAAATATTTTGTCATTGCCGACAGGAATTCAAGTAATCGGAATAATGATTGTAAACGAAAAAAACGCAATCGCGGCAATTCGTATTCCTAAAATTAACGCAACTCCGCAACGCAACGTTTCGCCCGCTTTAATGTCCGACGTTTATTACGTTCACGAAGGCGACATAATCGAAATACCAACAAACTCGCAATCAAACCGCTCGATTCAGTCAACTCGCGGAAATGGAAATTCATCGCCTGAAATATTATTTCTTGTCGTTGAAAAAATTACCTCGCAACATGTTGAAGTCCGATCCCGCAGTAATATTGCTGACAAACATATTCTTCGATAACAATTTTGAATATGTCAACAGAAACGTCAAATTATTTTGTTTAAAACTTACCAACCAATTATTACAAAATTTTCATTCGACCTACTTGATAAAATGAATAATTATTTTGCGAAATTAAATTTAGTTTTACTTTTTTTGTTTTCTGAAGCGGCAATAATTTTTGCTCAAGATTATTCGCCGCAACGTATCCTTGCTCCGACATTGCCTCCGCGAATGTCCGGCGTTGTTGCTCGGATTGATTCGGACGTTTTGAAAACTCCGCCGAATCCTGCATCGACTCTTACGTCGAGTTCTACATTGACGAATGGAATTAACGTACAAAAAATCGGGTCTGACAAAAGCGTTTCGATTGATAAAATTAAAACGTTAAATATCAAGGACATGACGCTGCTAGAATTTGCGCGGTTGATGAGTCAATGCGCTGGTTGGAAGATAGTTGTCAGTAAGCAATCGGCGTCGATGTTGATTAACGCGTATTTTGAAAATATCGACGGAGAAAACGCGATTCGTGCAATTTGTCAGGCGAATAATCTTTGGTATCGCCGCGATGCAAACGGAATTATCAGCATAATGACAATCGACGAATACCGTAAAGGTTTGATGGCGAATAGTCATGATACGGTCAAAGTTATTACGCTTCTTTATCCTGACGCGCGAGCTGTCGGCGATTCGATTCAGCGTTTGTTTAAAAATCGCGTCGTGTGGAATCCGCCTAACGAATATTACAACGATCCAATCGACGATATTGAACGAGCATTCGACCGCATGGAAAGCATGTCGGATCGCGTGAATAATATGCAATCTGGTCAAGGCAATAATCGTTCAAGTTCGCGATCAAGTTCGCGGTCGAGTAGTAGTCGTTCAAGTTCGTCTCGGAATAGTCAGCAGCAGCAACGTGTTGATCCGTTGAGTCCGAATAAAGTCGTCAGCGATATTGAACTGAATACAGACGACGAGAAACTTATTGCTCAACTTGCGAGTGCGGACGATGAAATTAGAGTTGGCGAACCCGGGATAATTTATCTTTCGGCTTTTCGCAGCACAAACGATTTGATGATTAGGTCGTCTGATCCGGAGGCGGTTGAGGAGATTGTCAAAGTGGTCGAGCAGCTTGATAAACCGAAGCCTCAAGTTTTGTTGGAAGTCAAAATTCTTGATCTTCGATTGACAGACGATGAATCGTTTGGACTTGATTGGTTATTCAAAGCGGGCAAAGTTTCAGGCGGCAGATCGACGGGAGTTTTGTCGGATGGTTATGGTTCGACGACGTCGGCAATTTCTTCGCCGGCGGAAAATTTAATACCGGTAGGCGGAGGTCTTGACCCGAAATCAATGGTATTGCAAGTTGTGTCAAATGATGTACTTGCAAGAATCCAATCGATGCAGGACAGCGGACGAATTATTAGTCTTGCGACGCCGAATCTTTGTGTTGCGGACGGCGAAGCGTCGCGGATTTTTATCGGCAAAGAAACAACTATACTAACTGACGTTACTGTCAACACCACGACGACGCCGGGCAACATTACGGCGTACACAAACAGTTCAGTCGATCCAGTTACGGAGAGAATGAATATTGGAACGACATTATTAATTACGCCGCGAATCCACGCAGACAGAACGATAACGATAAGACTAGTTCAAGAAGATTCGCAGGTTGGCGATACGCAGGAAATTATTTTTGGGTCGGGTGGCAATTCAGTTTTGTCGTCGAGTAATATGAGTTTTTTTTCAAAGGATATTGAAACGCGAACTGTAACAACGACTGTTGTCGCTTCAGACGCTCAAGTCAGTGCTATTGGCGGATTGATTCGCGAATCGGTCAATCAGCGCGAAGTAGGTTTGCCCGGATTGATGAGAACGCCTTACATCGGCAATTTTTTTAAGACTTCATTCAAAACTCGTGAACGGCATGAGTTGTTAGTATTGGTAAGACCATTTGTTTTACTAGCGCCCGGAGAGGGAGGCGCGAAAACAGAAAAAATGCTAAAACGATTGAGCGAACATCCAAGCGCTCGCGGAAACATTCCGCCGTTGAGAATCGGAGAAGGAAGTTTCACAACAATAAATGAACGAATTTACGACGTCCCAAAAGACGCTTTCCAATCAATAAAAATAAGAGCAACGCCATGGTCGGCAGATGAAAAGTAATGTAATATGTCAGTGGGAAATTTGTTTTTTCTCTTGAGTTTCAAATCACGATTGAGCGACACAACGGCTAAAACAAATATTCAACGTAACTATTCAGCGGGCAATCATTGATCTGATACAATCGCCCTACCTGTTGATAATATTCAACTGATATATTACAAAATTCCCATTACATTTTTTAATTTTTCAACGATATCGATGAGTAAATTTTTGATTTGTTTTTTAATAATATTTAGTTTTTTTGTTAGTCAAGGTTGTGTTGTGCATCGTCATTTTTTGCGAAAGCATGATCCGGTGCGAGTGAAATCGGATTTATCGTTGAGTAAACTTGAGCGGGCGAATTTGTTGCGGCGTTCAGAGGATTATCTTGGAGCGTTGGTTAAATATCGCGAGGTGATTGCTTCGAGTCGGGACAGTAACGAGGCGGCGTTGGCGAAGATCGGCGGTGCTGAGTGTTTGCTTAAAATAAAGAAATATCCAGCGGCTTTATCGATACTTGAACCGATTCCGTTGGAGGTTAAAGTTGCAACGGACGCGAGACAGCTTGCGCTTGCCGGTGAAATTTTACTTCACATTGGGCGTACAAAAGAAGCGGAAATTTATCTTGAGATTGCTGTAGGTTCGTTGGAGTTGGAGTCGATGTTGGAGAAAAATAATATTGCGACGGTTAGCGATGTGTCTAAAGGTGGAGTTGTTGGCGACAGGGTTAGAGGTGGGGTTGAGATAGATGATATTGAAATAGAGTCGTGGATTCCGGCGATGGTTATTAATCTTGGATGTGCGTATTTGAAGAATGACAAGCCGGAGTATGCGTTGTTGATGTATGAATTTGCGTCTTATTTATATCAAAAGCGGGGCGATCATATTTTAGCTATTCGTTCAATGCGAATGCATGATGATTTAGTATCTGTAATCAGACAATACGAGCCGTTCAAGCCGATTCCAATAGCTAAAGGTTTTTCATCAGGACGATTCTAATTTGAATCAATGAATCAAAACATCAACCTTGTCCCGTAG
>JAITAZ010000586.1 GCA_031283825.1 Planctomycetaceae bacterium
CCGCCAATTGCGGAAACTCCAAGTCCAAAAGTTACCGGAGATTTAGGACAACGTCTCCAAACAAACGACATACTCGGATTCGGAATCGTTCCGGCTTCGCCTTTGGTTGAACCAGACAACGGACCAATCGACGAACTGACTCGCGTGTGTGGAAAGATCAATCCTAAACCGAATGCAAGTTCGCTTTTATCCAGCGCTGAAATTGACGCCGGATTCCAATTAAGCGCTCCGGCGGAATCAATAGGAGTCCCAGTAGCAACTCCCGCCATTGAAGTATTGACCGCGCCAATACCTCTAAGCATTATGCCTTGTGCAAACGTCGATTTTTCAGTTATGAAAAATATCGGCGTAATTAAAATAATTAACGCAATTGTTCTAACAGATTTTTTCATTAAACTAGCAATTGTTTGAGGTGAGTTTATACAAATTGTATTTTAAAATTCGGCGTTGCAAGGCACAATTGTATAAAACTTGCGTAATGAATTTCGGCAACTTAAAGAGTGAATCAATCTACTGTTATGTAAACGGACATCTTTAACCGAAAATTCAATTGCGAGCGGTTTAAAACCTTTATTCCCTCAACGTACCGCAGGGTGCGGTAACCGAAAATTAAAACGTCGGCAGTTTAAACGAACAATTAAATTCAATGTCGAATCTAAAAAGTTAAAACTAAAAACCAACGTAATTTTGTTTTCGGCTAGTCGCCTAAAAATTATTCTTACGTAATGTAAATAAAGAACCATTTTTTAAAATAGCAATGATAAATTCAGAAATATCGAAAAAATTGTAATTATCCGCAACCACACAGTAAGAATTTTTGTAACCGCTAACAGATTTTTAAAATTCAGAATTCAGATTATAAATTTAAAAAATTATGAACGGCTACGGTTTATTTTTTACAATCATTATTACCTCTTATCAATCTGTTTTTTAATAAAGAAATGAGATTAGCACGGGATGCGTCATCGGCTACTAATGTTGTTTTGTTATGGGTTAAGAAAAAATTTAGGGCGAAAATAAGGTTATCGAAAAATAACAAAATATCTTTGAAATAAATTACGATGAAATATTACAATTATCGTTACAAAAAATAAATTCTGTTTTTTGGAAGTTTTCTCTTTTTACGCAAAATTTGATCTGGACACGTTTCTTGAAAATTTGCATAATTCGCAACGACGAGCCATTGGAACTTTTAAACTGTTCAATTAAATTGCTCGATTTTTTCGTAACAATTCAGTAGATATCTCGACAACTAAACAACTCGAATAGTTACTACTATTACTTTTACTTTTTTACTTTTACTTTTTTACTTTTTTATTTTTATACGCACGACCCGCCGCCGGAAAACGGCATGAATATTGTCCACATGAAATTATCAACAACCATCAAACTTATTATTCAAACAAGTTTCAAATCAACCTTGAAAATAAATTTACAGACAATTCTCGCCGCTATAATCGGGACGGCAATTGTTGTTTGCGGTGAAAATACGCTCAAATCACAAGGTCTCGACATGCTATGGCTCGCTGGTACTCATATCAGCGCAGAATTAAATCTACAAGATAATGTCGAAATCTATCAGACCGGAAACTCTATAAAATTACAAATCACAGGAAACCTCGCCTACTCACGAAACTTTCCGCCAATCAGATCAAACGCCTCACAAAAAATTACAAAAAATCTTATCATTCATATCGGCGTCTATCCGCTCGTTTCTCCAAGCGGATCAGCTATTCAACCAGAAATTAAACATGTCGATACCGCAAAATCTCAAGCCGAATACGAAAACGAATTTCCAATTACAATCTCCTCCGAATCGCCCTACAACTTTCCGATTACCTTTCTCGCCCCTAAAAATGAAGGCGTTTACGAAATTGTTGTCTCTATTTATTCTCAAAGTCAAACGCCCTTGCCGCGAAGTTTTTCTAAACCAGACGTCGAACTCGTTAAACAAATCGTTATCGTAAATCCCGAATCAAAACAACGTCAACAAAATCAGCAACATCAAAATCAGCAACAACGCCAACGCCAAAATAATCAACTCGCCGACACTTTCAACTCTATCGATAAAGAACTAATCGAACAAAATAATCCGCAAAAAAACGAATGGTGGAAACCAAATCTCAAACGTTTGCCCGCAATTCCAACGCCGAAATTGCCGAATTTTATCGACCGTAACCCCGCAACAAACATAACGCCGCCCGATAACTTTCGATTCGCCGCTAACAAAAAATCGCTCGCTCAATTCTTTGAACTTTACGTAAATCCGTCCGCGAATCTTGCTGAAAATAATAATTCGTCCAAGTCTGAAAATAATTCCAATATCGTTTTGCATCCGTCTAATTCGCTTGAATCAAAACATTCATGGCACGTAATTTCGCTCAACTTGAATGAAATCGGAAAACCGCATTTAATCGAAATCGATTATCCGTCGTCCGCTCCGCAAAAACTGGAAATCGCCGTTGTCGAAACAGTCGATAACGAACATGTTGTCAGCGCGGAGTCTTGCATTATCGTTACAGAAAATATCGGTCAAGTTATCGCGTCCGCAGATTCTTCTGCACAATCGAGCAACACGCATCGCATTTTGTTTTGGTCAAAGACAAAATCGCCGACCTTGCTGTTTGTCAATCGAAGCGGACAAGACTGCTTTTTCGGCAACGTTAAATTGTACAAAATTAAGTCCGAATCGATTCAACGTCCGTATAAAATTGTTCCGAAACGACTCGCTGCCGGCTATCTCAATCGACCAGAAACGCTGCTTCAACTTGCATCGACCATTGAAAAATCAGACTCTAAATCAAACGCGAATTTCTCCGATTCGCCTAAAATTCTAGCCCGCGATTGGCAACCGCTTTACGAGTCTGCAAATCGTTTAGTCGAAACTCTACACTGGAACGGATTCGACGGCTTAATGCTAAACGTCTCTTCACGAGACGC
>JAITAZ010000605.1 GCA_031283825.1 Planctomycetaceae bacterium
GTAATATATCAGTAGAAAATTTATGTTAGCCCCGCAGGGGCGAGATGTGCATAACCGGCGGTGTAGCGCAGCGTAACCGCCGGTAAACGCCCCACAAACCGAAAGTCCCGCAGGGACGACATTATGAATTATTATGAATTATTGTAACGATAAATCAATTTCATAGTGTCGCCATATACGGGGCTTGATTAGTGTGGAGATTTCGATCCGTAGGTTACGCTTCGATACACCTACGGTTATGTTATTCCGTTCCTGCGGGACTATTTCGGAAAAAACAAATATTCTACTATTAACTTATAAAACTAATCAATACTAAAATGAGTTACGTACAACTACTTTATCACCTCATTATAAGAACAAAATCAAACGATCCAGTCATTCCACTTGAACATTCAGACAAATTGTATCGTTACATTTGGGGTATTATTAAAAATAAAAACTGCATTCTCTATCGTATCAATGGTATGGAAGATCATGTTCATATTTTTACGTCGCTTCCTCCGACAATTGCTCTTTCAGATTTCATGCGTGAAATGAAAACTGAAACAAGTAAAATGTTGAAACATACCGCTGGATTTGAAAATTTTAAAGCGTGGAGCGAAGGTTATGCCGCTTTAACTTGTAACTTGCAAAATAAAGAATCAGTAATTAACTACATACAAAACCAACGAGAACATCATAAAATCTTGTCTTTCAAAGAAGAATATGAAAAATTTATTAGAAAAATGGGTTTTAAATTAGATGAAAGAGATTGGCAACGATAGTGTCGTCCCTGCGGGACTTTCGGTTTGTGGGGCATTTACCGGCGGTTGCGATTTGTTACAGCGCCGATTATGCACATGTCGCCATATACAGGGATAACAATTTCTCAACGTCTCTTTAATTGTAATTTAAACGCTAGTTTTCAGCTTGCGAATTTGAGCTGACAGACGCGATTTTTTTCTTGCGGCGGCGTTTTTGTGGATAATTCGTTTTGCTCCGGCTTGGTCGAGAGCTTTGGTCGCTACGATGAACAAGCGTTCAGCTTCTTCGACTTTTCCGTCTTTTACCGCTTGAATTACATTCTTGCAGCGGTTACGAATAAATGAACGGCTTGAGCGGTTTCTTTCGCGTAAAACTATATTTTGGCGAAGGCGTTTTTTTGCGCTTTGGATATTTGGCATAATTTTTTGTCCTTTTCTGAATTAAATTTTTGTTTTAATTTTTTTGAAACTTTGTTAAATTTTGACGATTTTGTCAAATTTTTTGTGTCGGCAAGATTTGAAAACTTACTATTTTCTTGTCGATTACAATTGCGGCGTGAACGAGCCGCGTTAAATTTTTATTGGACGCTAAAAATTTCGACCGAAAATTTTTCGACATAAATTTTTCTATACTTACGAGATATAAATTGATTTGCGAGTTTTAAATTTGATTTTATTTTGAAAAAAAACTTATATCGAAATTTTGTCGAATTTTTGAGGCGTTAAATCTTACGTTTTTCTGCGACTTTGTCTAGTAGCTCCCCCAAGTCTTTGTAAGAAAAATCTATTGCCGCTAATCTGTGACCGTATTCTTCGGCTTTATTATAATCTTCCATAGCGAAGGCTAATTTTGCGACTAGATACAGACCTTTCTTTTTATTTTCGTCTGATTCGGCGAGTAATTCGACAGATTCTTGGTAGTGTTCCATAGCGAGTTTGTATTGTTTAATTTGTTGAAAGCATTGACCGATTGCGAGCAGGCATTCTCCTTTTTTTGAGGAATCGGCTTTAGCGTTTTGAAATTCGGCGATTGCTTCGCGGAAAGCGTTTTGTTTTTGTAGTAGTAAGCCGTATTCGAAGTGGTATCCGGCGTGGTTTGGGTGGCATTTAATCCGATGTTTTACTAGTTCGATATTTTTTTGGTCGAGTTCGTTTTTAACTTTGTAAAATTCATTTTTGACGGATTCGTCTTTATTTTTAGCGAATTCATCTTTGAGTTTAATGACTTCTGCGTGTAATTTTTGTTTTTGTGCGTCGAGTAATTTTTCGATTATTTCGGGGGATTGTTTTGAGATTTCGGCGGCTTGTTTGTAGTATTCTTCAGATTTTGCGTAGTCTGCGGTTTGGTAGTAGTGTTCGGCGATGTCGATGTAGTTAGCGAGGTCGTTTGGATTTTTTTTGATTCGTCTTTCGATTTGTTCGGTGTAGGTGAGAGTTCGTCCCATAGCGTCTTCTGATTCCGGCGAGTTTGATTTCATATTTTGGGCGGTGTCTCTGATTTTATTTGTATCTCCGGTTGCGTATTGACCTTTGTGTATTGTTTTTTCGATTGTTATATCTTTTCGCATTTTTTCGGCGTCCATATCGTTAGGTTTTGTTTTTAGGATTCGCATGATGCAGAGTAGAGCGCCGTCGAAATCAGCGTTTTCGCGTAATGCTTTAGCGCAGATTTTATTTGCTTCGACGTTTGAGGGTTCAGAATCGACGGCGGCTTTGTAAAATTCTAAAGCGGAGTCGTGGTATCCGAGAACTTCGCAAGCGCCGCCGGAGGAGAGCAATGCGTTGACGTCCCAAGGATTAGACTGAAGAGAATCGATACCGGATTTGAGAATTGACCCTGCTTTTTTTTCGGTGGTAGCTTCTTTTTTTCCGCTCAAGAAGCTGAATATGCCTTTTTTTTTCTTTTCGCCGTATTTTCGTTTGAGGTTATCGAGAAATGATTTGAGGTAAATGATATTGCTTGAATCTCGAATAAAGCATTCGCGAAACATTTCGTTAGCGTAATCGTAATTTTGGTTCATCATTTGTTTGTTGCCGTTTGTGTAGAGTTTTTGTAATCTTTCGCGTTCTTCTGAAGAGATTGTAGAATCGTTACTCATAATTTTTTGACAAAGCGTTAAATGTTTGGTGTTGAATTTCTAATAATTCTGATTTATTAACAATAAAAACCGAATAGCGGATATAAAGTGATTTTTTTAAATTTAAAATTTTGTTTCAAAAAATAATCTTTTAAATTTTGGATTATATTTTGATTTAAATTAAAAAAAGCGTAATGAAAGTTATTTGGCGTTTTTTGGAGCGTTCTGACGTTTTTTGAGTTTTTTCGGTTTAAAATAAATTTTGAATTATTGAGATTCCTTGATTATAAAAAAGCAATTTTATAAAAACTGCGACGTGCGTAATTATCTATTTTAAATTTTAAGTTTGAAACTAACCGTTTTGTACAAAAGTTTAGATAGACAATTACCAACAAGCGTGTAGGAATTTTACGAGTTTGAAATTATACTCGACAATAAAAACAACTCAACTGGTCTTTAAAAGCTAATTTTTTGCAATATTTCAGTAGAATATTTTTCGAGATATTTTTTGTTAAAAGATAAATTTTTGGTAACCGTTCACGGTTTTTTAAAAAAACAGTAATATATCAGTGGAATAATTTTAACAGCATTGTATTTTCGTTGAATCGTAGATTCTTCCGTCCCGCTAGGGACGACACTTTATTAACCGTATGCTTTAGCATACGGTAAAGTCCCC
>JAITAZ010000336.1 GCA_031283825.1 Planctomycetaceae bacterium
AATGCTGTTATTTCGGCGGATCGTTGTTATGTAAGGTTATCTCCTTCTCCGCAATTTTCTGACATTCGTGAAGTTTTCAAATACAACATGGCAACAGGCGGCGACGGCAGTTCAACTACGTCAACGAATACTGGTAGTTATAGCAATTCAGGCTACGGCGGAAACAGCGGATACGGTGGAAACAGCGGATACGGAGGCTACGGCGGAAACAGCGGCTACGGAGGAGGCTACGGCGGAAGCAGTGGATACGGAGGCTATGGCGGAAACAGCGGATACGGAGGTTACGGCGGAAGCAGCGGATACGGCGGCTACGGCGGAAGCAGTGGCGGATATGGCGGATATATGTAAAGTGTAAAATCTAATTTTGCATTCGCCAAGAAGAGGCTTAGAATTTTTGTAATATAGGGAATCTCTAAAAATTCAATTTTTATTAAAACCGCGTAGCGGTTTCCCAAAATAGCTATGGGTAAAAATTCGCTAGAATTTTTACCCATCGAAAAAAAATCGCGTTACGAATTTATTTTCGACGGGTGAAATCGCATTGCGATTTCACCCATCGCTATTTTGGAGTTGTTCCTACGGGACAAGTTTGATGTTTTGATTCAAATTAAAATTTTCTCTGTGTGTCCTCTGTGGTTTAAAATAATTTTTAGAGATTCCCAATAATTAAAATCAATTCAGATTTATCGTCGGCTAACGCCGACGCGACCTTTCGGCGAAAGGTCGCCTACCTGATCTGTGATCAACCTGATCTATTACCGCCTATCTGATCAATAAACGCCTACTGACGGACAAATACTGCGTAACATGAGTTACAAATTTTCGCTGTATGGCAAGCTTTTAACGTAATTTTCTATGAAATCCCAATCTGGCGTTCCGTTTATTGTTGCTGGGAGTTTGATTTTTGATAGTTCCATTTTTTCTTTTGTCCATTTACGTCCGTAATTGAAACGATATTGTTCTTGTTCGATCAATGTTGTAATAAACACGGCGGAATAACGATTAAGTTTAAACTTGGGATACAATACATTAACGTCGTCGCAAGCAAAAAAATCTGTCGGTTGATAAAACGCTCTACCAACCGAACCATTGTAGGATACCGTAATTTTATTGCCCGAATGAATAAATTGATCTTCAATTTGATCTTTATCAATATAAGCCGTTACTCCGTTGTTAAATTCTGTCGCACCGATAAAAGGAACTGTTCCCGTTAACATGTTTTCTTTTGTCAGCCGTTTACCCTTGATAATCTTAAAAAGCTCGTCATAACGAAACCATCGCCAATGCGACGTATCAAGAGAATAATGTTTTTTCAGAATACAATTACCCAGAACCGCTTCTTTTTTATTTGTAAGCAAGGCACGAACGCGAAAAGCAACAAAATCTCTAACTTTTTGTTCAAATTCATTTTCCCGAATTGTTGAATAATCAGTTTCCAAATATGCTTCGGCGCACCATTCATCTTCGGCGGTAACTTCTTGCATTACAGATAATCCGGGTATTTCTTCGAGATTACGATAAGCCGATAACCAGCGTTCTTGTATTGTTTGCCATTGATTACGGATGTCAACTCGTCCGCGATGTTTTCGTTTTTCGAATCCGTCGTCTTTGAAATATCCGAACCATGTTTTTCGTCCTTTGTGTTTTTCATTCGCTTGAAAAATCATTACTGCCGTAACGACTCCGACCGGATAAAATAAATCGTCCGGCATTGACAAAACGGCGTGAAGTCGATGAGAATCCAATAAACTTTTTTTAACTGCAATCAAATCATTTTCATTTTTTATACCGCAACTCATTTGAACTATTGCGGCAACCATGCCGTTCTGATCTGCGACTACATCCAACGCATGACGAATAAACTCCATTTGACGCGCCGTGCCGACGTCATAAGGCGGATTCAAAAACGCGACTGTTGGTTTATGCTTTTTTATTTCCGCAACAAGTTTGAAACAATCTCCGCAATAAATATTTGATTTTCCGTCGCCTTGCATCATCATATTTGAACATGCGTAAGTGTACATTGACGGACGCAGCTCAACGCCTATTAATTGTTGATTTTTAATTTGTTTTTGTTTATTTGTATTGTTTCCGGCGTTTTGCAACATGTTTTTCATGGCGGCAATTAAAAAACCGCCCGTGCCGCAACATGGGTCATAAATAACGCTCTCGGTCGTAATATTAGCAAGACGACTAAATAAATTCGTTATATGCGGCGGCGTCAGAACTAAACCTTGCGATTGTTCGCTAGCGGCGTAACGAATAAATTCTCTGTAGAAGCGTCCCATTACGTCGAATCCGCTTTGTTCCATTTGGGTAAGCGGATAAACGTTTAAGCGTAAAAAATCTATCATCCGTTTGACGACAGCAATTGTACTTTCATGTTCTTTACGATTTTTATGTTTAATGTCGGTTTGTTTGAATAACGGCTCATTGAGAATTTTAGAATATTCGCCAAGCATTTCGGCGCGTCCTTTGACGTCTTCGCGTTTTAAAACTGTTTCGATAGCGTTGGAGAGTGATCGACCAAGACTTGAGGTATCTGGTTCTTGTTTATAAGAATTGCGGAACGGATCGTGTAACAGTGAAAGCAAAATCGCGCTGACCATTGTACAACGCGTCGCTTCTGAAACAGAATAAGCATGATATTCTTCATTCAATTCGACTGCCTTCTGGACAATATCAATATTGTGCAAGTTGTCGGCAAACTGTTCATTTTTGAATAATTTAAGATAATCGTGAATTGAGAGGAGTTTTTTGTCTTTTAATTCTTGTGGTTTTGATTTATTTTTTCGCCAGACAAAATGTGAAACGAGAAGTTCTTCCGGCGTTTGTCCGCTAACGGCTACTGCAATTACGTCGTAATTTGTAGAAAGAGCCTGAGCGTAATGTAGAACGCCGTCAACAGCGAAATTTTTCGGTTGATTACCGGTTTTGCTGCGATGATTTTTTATATCGGCTTTGCATTCAAAAATGATAATGTAATCATAGTTGACAGGAAACGAAATAATAAATTCAGGACGACCTTCTCCTTCTCCTTCGACGTTTTTTGATTTTGCCGTACCTTTCAAAAGAGCGACAATATTTTTATTAATAGACCGTTGTTCTTCCCATTTTATTGTTCCCCAAAATGGATCTTTTTTGAAATGAGAACGAACCAAATCTTCTGTTATTCTTTCGTTCATAAATTAAAGTAACATATACATGGAATAATTGTTTTTGTAATTATTATTGTCAAGTCAATGAATAACGAACCTTATTTTTACCTTATTTTTCAAACTAAACAACCTTAGTAGCCAAATAACGCACCACACGCCAACCTTATTAACTTGGGTGTTTATAAAAATTATTTTCATAATCATTAATTTGAATTTTTGTACGGATATTAGTTTTATTGTAATATATCAGTGGAATAATTGTAA
>JAITAZ010000428.1 GCA_031283825.1 Planctomycetaceae bacterium
ATTATGAGCGAATTATTTTGACGCTTGACGGATTATTGATTGAGAGTAATTTTGATATAGCAATGTTATCTGGCGGCATTTATACGCCGGAGTTGCAGGAGCTAATTCGCGGGCGGGGCGGACATTTATCTAACTTGGAGACGGCGAGACTAATAAAGGCGTCAGGAAAAAAATTACGATGGGCGTGTTTGGGACATATTTCAAAGGAGAACAACACGCATGATGTAGTTTTAGAAACGCATCGAGAAATTTTAAACTCAAAAATCCCTCTTTCGATTGCCAGCCGCTACGATACGTCGGAATTATTAGAGTTATAAAAAGGTCAAATGTTCAGTAGAATTTTTGTAATTTATCAGTGGAAAAAGTGTTTTATTTCTTGTGAACGATTACACATCATAAATATGAATACCACAGATATAATTCCAAATTTACAAACCCGTAAACGGTTACACGTCCCCTTTGTCCATTTAAAAAAATACTGCAACTGAATAGTTACCTGAATACTTTACTAAAATATTAAAATGATAGACATAGTTAAATTTGTCAATGGCAATTTGCGATTGAATCCATCTTTATTGGCGGCGGATTTTGCTAATTTGGAGTCTGATATTAGAAAGTTGGAGAGTTCTGGCGCGGAGATATTGCATTTGGATATAATGGATGGTCATTTTGTTCCGAATATAAGTTTTGGCGTTCCGGTGGTGGAGGCGATTCGTCGGGTAACGGATTTGACACTTGATGTTCATTTGATGTTATCGAATCCGATGGAGTATTTGGGCGTATTTCGGCGTGCCGGTGCGGATTTATTATCGATTCATATTGAGGCGGTATCTGATCCTAGACCGTTATTTGATCAGATTAGAAAGCTTGGCGCGTTGTCTGGACTTGTATTGAATCCACCGACTTCAGTTGAGCGTGTGGAGCCGTTTATAGATGATTGTGATCTTATTTTGGTGATGGGAGTGATGCCCGGATTTGGAGGACAAAAATTTGAACCTTTAACGTTTGACAAGTTGCGTCGTATTAGGAGTATATCTAAACCGAATTTATTGATCTCGGTTGACGGCGGTGTTGGCGACAAAACGATTGAGGCTTGTGCGGAAGCCGGTGCTAATTTATTTGTTGTGGGAACGTCGTTATTCAACGGAAACATACAGCAAAGATTCCGCCAGTTAAGCGATTTATTAAAGAAAGATAAAGGGAATCTCTAAAAATTAATTTTAAACCACGAACCTACGTTTGAAATCAAATGTTGATGACTCAATGATAACTCATGTTACGCACTTGCTGCGAGTTTTATTTTTTTAGTAACCGTTCACGCACAAGAGAAAAATTTCCTAAGCTCTGAAAGGGCGTAGTATATTTTCTTTTGAACGTGAACGGTTACAATAATTTTTTGGGGGGACTTAGGGGACAAAGGGGACGTTGGGGACACTGGGGACGTTTTGGTTTGAAATCTGGGATTGATGACTCAGGAGATAATACTGAAAAAATCTCTCTTTTAAAAAGGCTATTGTCTTCTGTTGAGTCATTAATCATGGTTTTTAAATTAGTGTGTCCCCAACGTCCCCAACGTCCCCTTTGTCCCCAATGTCCCCCCCAAAAAATAATATGGTTTTTTAAAAAACCATGTACGGTTACTATTTTTTTTAGTTAGCGTCATTCGGCTTTTGAAGCTGCCCTGTAGATAATTCCTCGACCCCAGATCTGGGGCAACAAGTACGTAACATGAGTTAATAAAATTGAATTATTAGAAATTAACCTAAAAGGAATTTTTTCAATGAAAAAGAATAAAAATTTATTGTCTCGCCGTTCATTTTTTGGTACGGCAATTTCGGCTTTGTCAATGCCAATCATTGTTCCGTCAAGCGTTGTTACCTCATGCGCAATCGTGCAAGGGCAAACCTTGCCCAATAACCTGCTGCGAATGGGTTTGATCGGAACAGGTCGGCAATGCTTTCATCACAATATACCCGGTTACGTCCGCAATAAACGGAATCAAGTTGTTGCCCTTTGCGACGTCGATTCATGGAGACTCGAAGAATGCAAAAAGAAAGTTATTCAACTTTATCAAAAAAACGCTTCGCTCGTCAAACCCCAAAGCATCGAATCATACGTCGATTACAAAGAACTACTCGAAAGATCAGATATCGACGCCGTAATGATTTCAACGCCTGATCACTGGCACGCGACTCAAGCCGTTGACGCAATGCGATCCGGTAAACATGTCGCTCTTGAAAAACCAATTATTCGGACAATCGCAGAAGGACAAGAACTCGTCAAAGTTGCAGCAGAAACAAAACGAACCTTTCGCGTCGATAGCGAATTTCGTAGCGGTAAAGGCGCTCATCAAGCGGCAGAACTCGTGCGGAATGGTCGACTCGGTAAAATTAAAAACGTAATCGTCGCCGTACCACAAACAGACGTCCCATGTCCGCCGCAATCAGAAATGCAAGTCCCAAAAGAACTCGATTATAAACGTTGGCAAGGTTCGGCTATTCAAGCACCTTACACGCTTAACAGAGTTCATACTCCGCATAACATTTCTAACCGATCCGGATGGATGAGACACCTCTATTATTGCGACGGAATGATAACAAACTGGGGATCGCATTTACTCAACGGCGCTCTTTGGGCACTCGGGCTAGATAGAACTTTTCCAATCGAAATCGAAGGAAAAGGAAACTACCCAAATTCAACAAGCTTCTGGAACGTACTACTAAATTTTGAAATCAAATATCTTTACGCAAACGGACTAGAAATTATTTATAAAACCGATGAACCTTATTACAAAATCGAAGGTGAACTCGGATGGATCGAAGTTACATTTAAAGGAATAAAAGCTGAACCTGAATCAATACTAAAAGAAGTTATCAAACCAGATGAAATTCATTTTCCTTTACGATCAGAAAAAGAAGATTTTATCGATTCAATATTAACAGGTAAAGAAACTTTAGAACCCGCCCTTGTCGGACATTACGTTACCTCAACCTGTTTGCTAGGTCATATCGCAATACGTACCGGAGAAAAATTAAAATGGAACCCCGAAAAAGAATCCTTCGACGGAAATCCCGAAGCCGCTAAATATCTCAATAAACCAATTACGTCAATAAAATAGCTGTAGTTGTTGTTATACCTCCAATTAGATAATCCTCCGAGAAGTAAAAATTATAACTAACTCATGTTACGCACTTGCTGCGAGTTTTATTTTTTAGTTAGCGTCATTCTGAACTAAATAAATTGCATTTAAATTATTACGAAATTGTAACTGTTCACAGTATTTTTAAAAACCATGATTAACAACTCAACAGAAAACAACAGCTTTTTTAAAAGAGAAATTTTTTTCTTTAAATTTTGTCCCCCCGAGACATTAATCCCAGATTTCAAACAAGAACGTCCCCAACGTCCCCAGCGTCCCCAACGTCCCCCCAAAAAATTATCAATAAAATTTGAAATTTTAGAGATTCCTTATAATTTTAAGTTTGAATTTTTAGAAATTTTGGCATTGCGTCGAAATTTGAAATTCGTTATACTCCGCAACACAATTGAATCAATTGACAAAATTCTCATAAATTCTCAACGTCAATTATACAAAAGAAATTTTTCCTAACTCAACCAAAATTTTCCTTAATTACGAAATTACAAATTCAACTAAAATTAAAATTTTATCCTAAAATCCTAACATGCTCGCCAATCGAATAATTATTATTTTATCGTTTGCTTTCATATTGATCCTAAATTCCCTTGTCGCCTTTGCAGCTGACTCTACTAACTATACAGCTACATCGGATACATCAGAGCAAAAAATTAAACTCATATTCGTAACAACAACGAACTCCAACTACTGCGAACAAGCTACGCCGCTAATAAACGAATTCACACAAAAAGGATACGACATTCAGACAATTTCCATTGCTCAAAATCCAGACATCATAAAACAACTCAAGATAACAAAATTACCAGCTTTCATTCTCGTCCAAAATAATCAAATTATCGACCGCATCGATGGAGGCGCTGCGCCAGTCGTCTTAAAACCAATGATTCAAGGAATGTTCGACCGCGTCAACCAAACTGCCCCAAAAAATATCACAAAAAATATCTCAACATCCGATAACTTAACCGCGTCAAATCATTACCTCAATCCGCCGCCGAAATCTACAAACATAAATTTAAATTCAAATATAAATTCAAATATAAAATCATCATCAACCTCAATCTCAACCGACGTCTCTCAACCGTCGGTTGACGTTGTCTCCAATCGTAACGAGTCAAATTCTCAATCTGAATTATTGAAACGAAAATTCATCACGCCGTCCGTCAAATTACGAGTCGACTCGGCAGATGGTCATTCTTGGGGATCCGGAACAATCATCGACACTCGCGGAAACGACGCACTAATCTTGACTTGCGGTCATATTTTTCGAGAAGCCGGAATGACAGATAATAACGGAAAAATCATCGTCGAAGTTCGACTCTACGGCGAAAATTCCACCGTGAAAGTTTACGGACGATGCATCTACTACGATCTCGAAATTGATCTCGCACTAGTCGTAATTGTTCCGCCTTGTCCAGTTGAAGCAATTCCAGTCGCGCCGCCTAATCTTGCAATCACCACAGGTCAAGACGTAATCAGTGTCGGTTGCGACGGCGGCGCAGACCCCACAATTCGTAAACATTCAATAATGTCAACAAACCGAATCGGAACGCCGTTGTCAAATAAATTACCATTTCATTATATCCAAGTTTCCGGCGCGCCAGTCAGCGGAAGAAGCGGCGGAGGTCTATTCAATAACAACGGTTACCTAATCGGAGTATGCAACACGGCAGACGCAATCTGCAACGACGGACACTTCGTTCCGGCAGAAATTATCAGAAAAATTCTCGACCAACAAAAACTATCAGTCGTTTACAAAAATCCATCGTTAAAAAGTTCAAAATCGAATAATGTTTCCGCGTCGAATAATGTCTCCGCCGAACAATCCATCGACAATCGCCAACTCATCGCAACTCCGAAAAATCTTAACGCTCCGCCCAAAGATAATTTTACTCCATATAATTTTACTTCCGCCGAATCCGCAACATTACAACCGTTGTCCGCGCCGCGTCCGGCAATCGCTAAACCGTTTCTGTCTATCGCGTCGCAAACTGAAATTTATAACTCGCAACCCAATTCTCAATCCGCAACGACAACAAATCCAAACTCAAATCCAAACTCAAATCCCAACTCAAACTCAAACTTGAATACAAATTCTAACACAAATTCCAACTCGCCAATATCTAATACGCCGAATCAAAATAATCTGAATCCAATCGAACAAGCAACTCTCAGCGAAGTAAAACGCAGAGTCCAAGACGGAGACGAAGTTATTCTAATTGTCAGATCAAGACGAAACGTCGAAACGCCCAGCGATGTAATTGTTCTCAATAATACTTCCGAACAATTCATCGACTCGTTGATTCAACAATCGCCGACAAGATACGCCGCGTCAACCGAAAAAAAATCCGGCAACCAAATAATTCTCTCCTCGCACGGAGAACAAACTCAAAATCCGCATCCGCATCCGGTAACATACAACGTCCCGCACGATAAATGATAATCTTAACATCAACAATTCGTATAATCGCAACGACCATCATTCGGGGTGTTACTTGAATCAGTTACAGATTAGTGTATGATGTCAAAAACGTGGACTGTAAAGACTCGACGATAAAATGAACTTCTAACAATCGCTTTTCGACGCCGCACGTCGTTTGCACAAGATAGAATTTTAGATTTTATCGTATTTATAAACCGCGAGCTTACAGTCTTTTACAACAACTTAACATTAACTCGTTTAACAATACAAAAATAAAATTATTATGAGCGAATTTCCTTTCAGCGTAGAAAACATATTAGAGCAATGCGGCGGAAACGCTGGCGTTGCCGGAGATGTTTTGAAAGAATTTTTGAATCAAGCGCCAGTCGATGAGTCCGAAATGAAAAACGGAATCGACGGCAACTCGCTACTCGCAACAAGCAAAGCCGCACACAGATTAAAAGGTACCGCCGGAGTTTTAGGCGCCGATAACCTACACGCACTTTGCGCAGCTTTAGAAATCGCAGGAAAAGATGGTC
The DNA here is from genome assembly GCA_031283825.1 of Planctomycetaceae bacterium. Classification (GTDB taxonomy): domain Bacteria; phylum Planctomycetota; class Planctomycetia; order Pirellulales; family Thermoguttaceae; genus WRKP01. Next base: position 6,116 of record JAITAZ010000428.1, read on the forward strand.
GAGCTGACGACGCAAAAAAATTATTCAATGACCTACAAGCCGAAATTAAACGATGCATCGATTACGTGCCGGTAGTTCAACAAAAATTACAGTAGAGAATTTTGTAATATTTCAGCAAATTTTTGTTCTGTCAGTTGAATCGCTTAACCGCTGATTGCAATCTACTACGTCTCCTTTGTTCACAATGTCCCTTTTGTCTCCTAAAAAATACATTTAGCTTTTTTCATTCAAGAACAATTTTAAGCCTAGACAAAATAATTTAATATTTTAAGAGGACATTAGGGACAAAGGGGACTTACGGAACGTTGGAGACAATCTTACTTGGAATCTGGGATTAGATTCACAAGGGACAAAATAAATAATAAATATTTTGTTGATTGAATTACAAAAATTCTAATTGCTCGAAAATTTATGAATCGCGCCGGTCTGATTTTTTCTCATTTTCCCAAACAGATTTCTGGTCTCGACGAACCGATCAGGCGTTTGAAGCTTGCCGTTGAATTTTTGCGGTCTCAAAATGTTACGTTGGTTACGTCAGCAGGACAAACTCAATGGGATTGTATATTAACGGCGGCATTGAATTATGGTCTTCCTGTTCATTTAGTCGTTGCATTGCCGATGACTATTGCTGAAGTTTCAGAGCAGTTCTTGCATGAATTTAAGTCTTATGATATTGTCGAATCGCGCGAGGCACGAGACAAATTTATTTGCGAGACTTCAGATTGTTTATATCCTTTGTGGATACGGCGCGGAGGTCGATTTTCTAAAATTATTGATGAATTTTTATCACGAGTAGATTCGCGATTCGATTGTTCGTCTTATCGATTTCGCGATTCGGGATTGAAATATTTGTTATCAGAAAAGTCGGCAGAAATAGATTCTGCGCCGCACGATTATTTATGGCACTGGACTCGCGGAAAACACGGCGCATGGACAAACGAAACGAGAAGGAATTATTGTAACGATATATTAAATTCAGAATCTCCTCCCCGCGATGCTCTGGCGACTCTTATTCATATTTTGCAAGAACAAAAAATAAGAGCGAGCGGATTACATATCGCTGGAAATATTCCTGTTACGGCGTTTACGTCGAATCATCCGGCTAAATCTGAACCGATGTTTACTTGGAGAAAAAATCTGCAACAGATGAATTTTGAACCCTACGGAATCGGAATACCGCAAGAAATCGCAATTGAAAAAGGCGCAAAATTACTAAATTACGGGACAACTCCAAATTGGGATACAATGCAATTCAAAAATAGATGGAAATACGAAAACGAATGGAGAATAAAAAACGACTTCTTAATAGATCAAAATTATATCGACAAAATAATCGTTGTCGTAAGAAAACGAAACGAAATCAAACAAGTACAAAAATTTTTCAAAGGAAAAATTATCGCGTTTGAGAAATAAGTTGTTGTAGGTTCAATCCGCAATCGAGCGACACAAAGAGACAGTAATATTCCGCTGAAAAATTAACAATTTTTTAATTTTTTTTTGATTGGTATCAGTTGGCGGAATTTTTCGTTGACGTAACTTTGCCCTTGTTTTTTGAAGTATTTTTAAAAAAATTTTAAAAAACCGTGCAAATATGGGGGGTTATGGGTTATCCCCTACTTGACACAATTCGATACATGCGGCAATAATGTTAAAAATGAAGGCGTGAACGACAAGATTGCCGTTTTCATCTTTTCGGATTTTTGGGTCTGGACATTTCATATTCCGCTTTTTTGGATAATTGATATTCCGACTCAAAAGTCCGACAATTTTTTTTAATTACTCGCGTTTTAATTTTGATTAGAGCTATGTCTGTTTAAGGGTCGTAAATCGATCTTTGCGGTTTTAAACTGCTCGATTGAATTTTTGGTTTGAGCCGCCGGTTTATATTCGGATACTTTCGGAAAACTGGCTTTTACGCTCATAATCGCCGAAAATTCATAGACGAGCCGTATAGCGAATCGAAATTAAAACGCGAGTTATAACATTACAGAATGCCTACAATGTGACGCGGACCAACGTGGTCCGGTTTGGAGGCTCATTCACAACCGTTCGATTTATTTGACAACCATGCGTTATGGTTGTGCGGCGATTTTATACGAATCGTACAATGAATTTCGGCGAATCAAAAGCGCGAAGCATGTTTTCCAAAATGACAAGCACGCTACGCTAACCGAATAACCGAAATTAAAATGCGAACAATTAAATTAAAACTGTTCGCGATTGATTTTGTTTTCCCTGTTTAGGCTTGCTTATGAAAAGTCTGCCTTAACAAGTCGGGATTGACGAATGCTAAAAGGCGACCAGTATATGCACGCTATTGACGTAGATCGAACAAACAAATCCCATGGAGGAAATTTAAGATGGCTACTGCCGCAAAAAAAACTGAGAAAAAGTCGTCAAACGGAGAAGTAAAACCTTTGACCAAAACGCAAATTATCACTAACGTTGCAGAGACAACGTCGCTCTCAAAAAAAGAAGTCGGCGACGTAATCGAAGCGTTTACGGAAGAGATTAAGAAAAGTATCGGCAAAAAAGGAGCGGGTTCGTTTACGCTTCCGGGCGTTCTCAAAATAGAGAAAAAATACGTTGCCGCTACAAAAGAGAAAAAACATATCGAAAACAGACTAAAACCCGGAACGTTTTTTGATAGACCAGCAAAACCAGCGCATTATAAAGTCAAAATTAGAGCGTTAAAAACCCTAAAAGAATGGGTCTAATTTCGCGTAATTTAGGCGACAGTAATTTCAAACTGTACGCGCTCAATTTTTCAGTTCAAAAGGCAAACTATCTTGAATAATAAACTATTCAAGAAAAAATGCCAAAACCTATTTGAACCATGTCGGACGCTTTTTTATGTGTTCGGCATGGTTCAAAATTTTTTGTAACACCTCACGCACAAAAGAAAAAAAATCCTACGCCCCAAAGAAACAACGGAATATCTTGGCGAATATTTTAGTGAATATTTTAGTGAATATTTGTAACGAATATTCGTGATAATTTTTTGGTAATATATCAGTGGAATAATTTTACTGGACAATTTTATTTTTCATTGTCCTGCAAGGACAATACTTTATTAACCGTATGCTTTAGCATACGGTAACGGCAATAACACATTTAAAAGTCCCGCTAGGGACGACACTTGATATTCAGAACGAGATACAATTTTTTTGCGTTATCAAGGGACTTAGTAACTCATGTTACGCACTTGCTACCCCAGATCAGGTAGGCGACCGCCGACACAGGTCGGCGACCCTTCGCCGAAAGGTCGCGTCGGCGTTAGCCGACGGAAAAGTCGACCCCATTTTATCGTTGCCTTCGGCAACGCGCCCTTTCGGCGAAAGGTCGCCTACCTGATCTGTGATCAACTTGATCTATTAGCGCCTACTGACGGACAACTACTGCGTAACATGAATAATAGTTTAAAATCAATAATTGAGCGTCTCAACTGGCAAAACAAAGAAA
>JAITAZ010000460.1 GCA_031283825.1 Planctomycetaceae bacterium
TAATTTTATTAGGAACGCGGGCGTCCCGCCTGCATGACAAACGCCTAAATATGCGGTCGAGACGACCGCGATCCTAATAAAAATAAATTTTACATGAGGTTTTTAGATGTTCCCTTGAGCCTTTTCAAACAGATTTTAAATTGAAAATTGATGTCTCAACTTACAACGCTCTTGTATCTGTTTAACGAACATTTCTCTTCCTCGCAATACGTTTTTTGACGCGATAAAAGAAGATCCCAATCGATTTCTACAGCGTTAAACTCTGGTCCATCAACACACGTAAATTTTGTTTCCTTGCCAACCTTGACTCTACAACCTCCACACATTCCCGTACCGTCTATCATGATACTGTTCAAACTCGCAATAGATTTAATCCCAAACGGCAAAACAACCTGCGAACAGAATTTCATCATTATCGCCGGTCCAATCATATACGCGCAACCAATTTTATTTCCCTCGTTTTCTAACAACTCTTTTAACGGCTCAGTAACAAGCGCCTTTCGACCTGCGCTACCGTCGTCCGTCGTAATAATATGCTCGTCGCTAACACTCGATAATTTGTCAGTCCAAAATAACAAACTCTCGTTTCTCGCGCCCTGAATCGAAATAACTCTATTGCCTCGCTCTTTCAACGCTCTCGCTATCGGAAACACCGGCGCAATCCCAACTCCACCCGCAACCATCACTACCGCGCCATAATTTTCAATCTCGCTCGCAATGCCAAGAGGTCCAATAAGCGCATACAAACTCGAACCAGATTGCAACGACACCAACTTCATCGTCGAAGCACCAATCGCCATTATCACAAGCGTTATCGTTCCAGCTTGCCGATCAAAATCAGCTATCGTAAGAGGAATACGCTCGCCGCTTTCATCCGGCATCACTATAACAAAATGACCCGGCTGAGCTTTCATCGCTAATCGCGGATGCTCTACCGTCATCTCAAAAATATTAGGAGCAAGCTCCTTGTTACTTATTATTTTGAACATATCTTATTATTTATTATTTCAAAAAATGGGACAAAAAGGACATTGGAGATAAGCATAATTTTAAATCAACAATTAAACGACTCAATTGACAAAACAAAACGCAAATTACATTGCTGAGATATTACGTTATTTTTGCCTTTTTTCTTTTTCTCGTTTTTTCTTTTCTTTCTCTCGTTGTTTTCTGGCGTCGCGTTTTTCTTCAGACGTTAATCTTTTTCCGGTTCCTACTTTTGCAACTTTCAACGACGCCGTCGGATTGTGAGACGCATTCTTTACCAAGTCTTGCATTGTTTTCATTTGATCTCTCACGCTCATCGTTGACATATTTCTCATCGCCTCCGCCATTGGCAGAAACATTCTAATCAAACCGCTTACTTGCCCTTGATCCACCCCTGCGCCTCTTGCGATTCTACGTCTTCTGCCGCCGTCGATAATTACCGGATTATCCTTTTCCTCTTTCGTCATTGAATCGATAATTCCGCCGATATTCTTAAATTGATTGTCCGCACTCGACCCCATTCCGTCAAACATGCTGCTAAAACTGCCCATTCCCGGAATGTAATTTAAAATCTTTGAAAAAGAACCCAAACGATTCACCTGAGACATCTGCGCCCGAAAATCTTCCAACGTAAATACGCCTTGTTGCAAACGTTCCTGATTTTTTATCAACTGCTCATTGTCGAATTTCTCCGCCGCCTGCTCAATAAGAGATAGCATGTCGCCCATACCAAGAATACGCCCCGCCATTCGATCTGGATGAAATTCTTCAAGCGTGTCAATTACTTCTCCAGTCCCGATAAATTTAATCGGAACTCCCGTAACATGCTTGACCGATAACGCCGCGCCGCCCCGAGTGTCGCCGTCCAACTTTGTCAATATTACTCCGTCAAGTTCTAGCGCATCGTTGAACGCCTTCGCGCTGTTTACCGCGTCTTGACCCGTCATCGCGTCAACTACAAAATAAATTTGATCCGGCTGCAACTCGCGATCAATCGTTGCAAGTTGATTCATCAACTCATCGTCAATATGCAATCGTCCGGCAGTGTCCAACACAAGAACGTCAATACCTTCCGCCGTTGCCCTTTTAACCGCGTCCTTACAAACTTGAATCGGGTCTTTGCTATCCCTATCAACATAAACCGGAGCGTCAATCGAATTGCCCAAAATTTCAAGCTGATCAATAGCCGCCGGACGCTGCAAATCCGCCGCAACTAACATCGGCTTAAGATTCCGCTTGATCAATAACTTGCCGAATTTACCGCACGTCGTCGTCTTGCCCGAACCTTGCAAACCGCATAACATCAGAATCGAAAGAGGCTTTTTCAAATGCAAAGAATGATCAACCGGTCCCATCAACGCAATCAATTCATCCTGCACAATTTTGACCAACTGCTTCGTCGGATCAAGATATTGCTTAACGCTTATACCCAACGCCTTCTCGGAAATATTAGCAATAAAATCCTTCACTACAGGAAGACTAACATCCGCATCAAGCAATGATTGACGAACCTGCTCAAGCCCCTCACGCATATTCGACTCCGTTAAACGACCATTGCCGCATAACGTCTTAATCGCATCCCGTAAACTGTCCTGAATGTACTCAAACATAAAATTGTTAAATTAAGGTAAATTTGGTTAAGTGAAAATAAAATGAAAACGTCTATTTAATTTTTTGTAATCTTCCGTAATCACGAGAAAAAAATTAAATAATCCGCTACAATAAAACTTGAAAACGTCCTTTGGTAATTTAATAGGCATCAATTTTAGTTGAAAAAATTACCAATTCAATAAAGGGGACTTTGGGGATAAAGGAAACGAAAGGGAAAAACGAACTTGAATCTGGGATTAGAGCCTCAAGGGAATCTCTAAAAATTCAATTTTTATTAAAACCACGTAGCGGTTTCCCAAAATAGCGATGGGTAAAAATTCGCTAGAATTTTCACCCATCAAAAAAAATCGCGTTACAAATTTATTTTCGACGGGTGAAATCGCGTTGCGATTTTACCCATCGCTATTTTGGAGTTGTCCCTACAGGACAAGGTTGATGTTTTGAGAGCGTTCTCTGTGGTTTAAAATTAATTTTTAGAGATTCCCTCAAGATATAAAACGAATTTGTAACCGTTCACGGTTTTTTAAATTCGGATTTAAATTACTAAACCCAATGTAGAGACGCAATGCTTTGCGTCTCTATCGGTGATCTTTTGATCGAACAATAGAGACGCAAGGCATTGCGTCTCTACATTTGTTAATTTGTAGTTATTCACGTTTTAATTTTTCGATAAAAAAATAAAAATTCCATGAACGGTTACACGAATTTTACGCGAAATAATTTCACTTCAAAAATTTCTCCTTTATTTTTCTCCAGCATACTAAAATTACGCCTAGCAAAATAATT
>JAITAZ010000589.1 GCA_031283825.1 Planctomycetaceae bacterium
CCTTGATAACATATTGAACTCCCGCGTCGTTTTGCAAAGTAATATCGTCGGCGAGAGCATGTCCCGCAACAAAAAAAACGGCGACTAATATCAAACGTGTTAATGTCATTTTTTTCTCCAAAATGGTTAATGTTTAAGTCAAAGTTTAAAGGTTAAGGTTGAGGTTAAAGGTTAACTCATGTTACGCACTTGCTACCCCAGATCAGGTAGGCGACCGCCGACTGACGGACAACTACTGCGTAACATGAGCTTTAAAAAAGAATGTCATCAATGTTCTGTAAAAAAAATCTGCGATTATCTGTGTTTAAAAAATAATTCCGAATTCCGAATTCCGAATTCCGAATTTAAAAAGCTGTTAAGGTTTATTCAATTTAGAATCCTAGATTATTATTGTTGAAGATTGCTAATCCGATTCTTTCGAGTCCTTTATTTCTTCCGTTGTACCAGAGCAACCATTTATCATTTTCTTGAATGACGAACGGTTTATAACATGCGTTTGCGTCCCATTCGTTTGGGGTTGGTGCGATAATTGGATTATTTTTATATCGAGTCCAATTTTTGATTCCGTCTGGTGATTTTGCGATTCCGATTTGTGCGAGGTCTTCGGTTTGGAATCCGATATAGAACATCAAGTAATCGTTTTTTCGTTTGATAATTTGACATGCTGTTACTTTATGTTTTTCCCATTTGATTTCTGGATTTGCCTTGAAGACGGGGTTTTCGTCGTATTTTTTCCAGACTAATCCGTCTTTACTTGTGGCGTAACCGATAGCGTTTGGTTCGTATTGTTCGCCGGCGGAGTACCACATTTTGAAAACTTTTTCATCTTCGTCCCAGTTGACATGCGGACACATGACGGCGACTTTTTCCCAAGACAATTCTGGTTTGAGAACGGGTTCTTCGCTTTGGCGGGTGAAATTTATACCGTCTGAACTTGTAGCGTAACCGATTCGTGATTTACCTTGTGCTTGACCGGTGTACCAAAGATGATAAACGCCGTCTTTCTTTAGGATACCGGGTCGATTTATATCGCGTTCCCAAGTTTTTGGAATTGGCGACAAAACGATTTTTGGTTTAGTCCATTCTTTTCCGTCTTTGCTTGTTGACAGGGCGATACTTCCTTTTGGTCTCCATGAGTTATACATTTTGTATTCATCGTTTTCTTTGATAATGGATATATCAAAGATTGTCCCTAAATCTCCGCCGCCTAATACGGGATTTTTTTCGTATTTCACCCATTGTGTTGATCCGTTGGCGGATGAATTCGCGGATGAGTTTGAGGATGAGTTTGAGGCTTCGGTTGAGGATTCGGTTGAGGGCGAAGTTGTATTTGCGTTTGAATTTTTATTGACTTTTTTGTTGTCGTTTTTATTGTCGTTTTCGTTTTTGTTTTCGTTTCCGTTTGACGAATTCGATCCGATCAACTGTTGAGTTGGCGAATTGACAATGACTTTTCCAACGTATTGAGAAATATCTTCTGCGAAAACTTGACTTGTCCAAAAAGCAACTGTAACAAAAAACAAACGAGTCAAAGCAAGTATTATTTTTTGTGTTTGTTGATATTCTGATTGATTATTATTGTGAAAGTTAATCATTTTTTTCTCCTAGTTTGAATGTTAGCATTAAAGCTAACGTTAAAGTTAAAGGTAAAGGTTTGGTTAAGGTTTGGTTAAGGTTAACAATTAGTTCTATCGTAATATATCAGTGGAATAATTTTAACAGCATTGTATTTTCGTTGAATCGTAGATTCTTCAGTCCCGCTAGGGACGACACTTTATTAACCGTATGCTTTAGCATACGGTAAAGTCCCCCGAAATACTAACTCATGTTACGCAGTAGTTGTCCGTCAGTAGGCGTTTATCGATCAGGTTGATCACCGATCTGGTAGGCGACCTTTCGCCGAAAGGTCGCGTTGCTGAAGGCAACGATAAAATGGATTCGGCAATAATAAAATCAATTCAGATTTACCGTCGGCTAATGCCGACGCGACCTTTCGGTGAAAGGTTGCGAACCTACGGTCGCCTACCTGATCTATTACCGCCTATCTGATCAATAAACGCCTACTGACGGACAACTACTGCGTAACATGAGTTAGTAATTCGGGGGACTTTACCGTATGCTAAAGCATACGGTTAATAAAGTGTCGTCCCTAGCGGGACTGAAGAATCTACGATTCAACAAAAATACAATGCTGTTACAATTATTCCACTGATATATTACGAATTTTCGTTACAAAAAATCCAAAAATCAAATTGGCATGAAGGCATTGAAAAGGCTTATGAAAAATCTGTATTTATTTCTCCATCGGTTGAGGGTTGGACGTTTGTGGTTGGTTACGGGTCAATGGAAAGCATTCGTGGGACACTTGCGGGGAGAAAAACGTGTCATAAAACGAATTTATACAAATTCTAAATTCAAAAGAAAAGACCAATTTTAAAATAATGATATGTTGCAAAATAAGTATAACATGTCCTATTATCACGTCAAGTCCATACCAAGCCGAAAATAGAAAAATTTCATGGGTACATTGAAAGTCGTTTTTTATTATAACTTATTTACATAAAATACTTTAGAAAAATTTACATAAAATTTATGACGGAAGATCCGTTAGAAGATGCATAAACCGTTTTTTGTAGAATTATTTCATAATTGACAGATAGGGGGACTTGAATGTTTTTAGTCTAATGATTACAATACACAATTAACTTAAAAAGACAAGTGTTTTCAATAGACTCCGCAAAGTTGTGTATTGGCTATGGTTTGTCGAAGGACAATCGTTTTCTTTGTCCTTCTTCTCGGAGGGCAAAGAATTTTTTACTTTTATAATTATTATTCATTGGGAGAATTTTATGATGAGATATATTTTAGGATTAGACATCGGCGTTCAGTCTATTGGTTTTGCTATTGTTGAGGTTAATGAAAATAATATCCCTATTGCTGTTAAACATCTTGGCGTGCGTTGCTTTGATAGCGTTATGGATAACATTAACGATTGGAAAAAAGGTACAACCACCTCAAATAAGACCTCCAAAGCAAAAACAAATAATTGTTTGAGACGCGAAAAACGAGGAATACGACGCAGAATTTGGCGGATTCAACGACGCAAAAAAGCTCTACTCAATTTATTGCGTAGATTCGGTCTGTTGCCAATCGGAAATGGATTAAACGAAACTTCAAAACAACAACAAGAATTCATCAACAATCTCGATAAGAAATTGTCCGAACAACTTGGAATTAATAACAGACTACCATACCAACTTCGCGCTTTGGCATTAGACGAAAAACTTGAACCATTCGCTCTTGGTCGAGCATTTTTAAATTTAGGACAACGCCGTGGTTTTAAAAGTAATAAAAAAACTGAAAAACCTGATGATAAAGAAGAATTTGTAGTCAAACAAGGTATATCCGACCTCCAGAAAGAAATAGATAAAAATAATTGCCGAACTCTCGGAGAATATTTTGCATCACTTAATCCTGATGAAACACGGATACGTCAGCGTTGGACTTCTCGCAGTATGTTCGAAAATGAATTCGACAAAATATGTAACGCACAAGAAAAATATTACAAAGATTTATTTAACGCTAAAGTTGTACTCGATGCATGGAGAACTGAATCCAATCGTATAAGTCGTAGAAAAAAAGGTCAAAAACCGTTGAAACCTAAAACAATGACCTTGCGGCAAGCAATCAAACATTTTCTGTTTTTTCAGCGACCACTAAAATCACAACGGCATTTGATTGGTAAATGTATGTTAGAACCCAAAAAACGTCGGGCTCAAGCCGCCTTACTTTCGTATCAAGAATTTCGATATTGGCAAAAAATTCTTGATATGGAAATATATGATTCAAACGGCTCTACACGCAAATTAACTCCATCTGAACTTGAGACATTGGCAAAAACTCTAGAACACAAGGAGGAACTATCTTTTGATACAATACGTAAATTACTCGGTCTAAACACCCCCAAAGGCACATATAAATTCAATCTTGAGGAAACGAAAGAAAAAAAAATTAAAGGCAACATAACGGCAACAAAAATTCAAAAAATAATCCCAACACAGTGGAATACGATGTCGTCTGAAAATAGAAATATACTCGTTAGCGAAATATTACAATTTTCCGATAAGTCGGCGTTGGCACGTCGGCTTGCAAAGGTATTTCAGTTTGATAAAGATTCCGAAGAGAATGAAAAAATTGCCGCAAGAGTTGCAGACGTTTCTTTGGAAAAAGGATATGCCAATCTATCGTTGAAAGCAATCGATAAAATTTTAAAGATTATGAAAGAACAACATTTAAGTTACATAACCGCTCGCGACCAAATCTACAGTAATAATATAAATGATATAAAATTTGATAACAAATATAAAGATAAAAATAACAAAAAACTTCTTCCGGTACTTCTTGTTGCTCCGGGTATGAAACAACCTCATCTTTTGCGAAAAGCGCATAGTTTGCAGACTGGCGATAATAAAAATATTCAAGCAAACAAGAAGAAAAAAGAACAAAAACGTTGTAAATCTTATACTGTACAAAATCCGATTGTCTTGCGTGTAATGACTGAGTTAAAAAAAATTATCAATGCGATTTTACGTAAATACGGTTTACCCGAAAAAATTCATACCGAACTAGCAAGAGATTTGAAAAAATGCCGAAAAGCTCGTGAAAGATATAAAGCTCAAGCAGACGCCAATAAAGAGCAGCGAGAAAGAATTCAAGCGATAATTAAGAAATTACATGGTGAGGCAGCCTCAAAAAATGAATATAATATTTTGAAATGGCGGCTGGCAGAAGAATGTAAATGGCAATGTCCTTATACTGGCAAGAAGATAGTCCCTAATAATTTAGATGAACTGAAATTTTTTGACATTGAACATATTCTTCCGTTCAGTAAATCACTTGATAATTCATTTGCGAATAAAACGCTCTGTGATTCTGACTACAACAAGAATATCAAAAAAAATCTTATGCCTTATGAATTGCCGAAATTTTTGGAAATTTTAAATCGTGTTAAAAATTTTACCGTACCCCAAAAACAGTCATTGTCGAAGAAAAATACCGAAGACTCTGAAAAAAACAATATCAGCAATTCAAAAAATGACAAATCAAAGACTGAAAGTAACTTTAATCCAAAGTGGAAGCGTTTTCAAATGAAGGATATTCCACCGGATTTACCAACGCAGTTACTTAATGATACTCGTTATGTTTCAAAAGCTGCCGGAGATTATCTTGGTTTACTTTATGGAGGTCAAGTTGACGCCGCAGGAAAACGCCGTATTCTGGTTTCTTCCGGCGGGATAACGAATTATCTTTGTAAAATTTGGAAGCTGTATGAATCGATCAATGAAAATAAGAACAATAAAAAGAATCGTGAAGACCATCGGCATCATGCCATTGATGCAGTTGCGATTGCACTATGTTCACCGAAATTAGTAACGACAATTAGTCGTGAAGCGGAGAAGGTTTCTGAACGGTATGAATCCGGTAAAGGTTGGGCTATGCCTGAAGGACTTATATTGTTGCCGATCCAAGATCTTAATAAACAAGTTGAAGAAGCGGTAAAAAATATAAACGTATCGCGACGTATTAATCGCAAGGTAAAAGGCGGTTTTCACGAAGAAACGAATTACAGTCCTTCTCAATTTTTAGGTGATAAAAATAGTAACAAAGTTGAGTATAGACACATTCGCAAACCGTTGCAAAGTATGTCAAAGAAAAAGATCAACAATATTGTCGATCCGGTAATTCGGCAACTTGTGCAAAAAAAATTAGAACGTCTTGGCGATAATCCCAAAAAATTCACCGAAAATGAATTACCGTATATTACGACAAAATCGGGACATATTATCCCTATTCGCAAAGCAAGATTTCGCCAAAAAATCAGTGTCATAACTTTAGCCCTTAACACCGCCAAAGAACGCCATGTCGCACCGGGTAATAATCATCATGTTGAGATTTTCGAGGTACTTGATAAGAAAGGTAATGTAAAAAAAATTGACTGGCGTTGTGTTAATTTATATGAATCAATGCAGCGAATACGAGCAAAGCAACCGGTCATTGCTCGTTCAAATCATTATGGAGATGGAACGCCGACACGGTTAAAATTTTCTCTTGCGAAAGGCGAATACGTCCAAGCAACTCCGCCGAGTGAACCTATGGTGTTATTGCGAGTATGCAAAATTTCTGACGGAGACGTCTCGTTATGCTTACATTCTGACGCTAGACCGGAAAAATTGCGAAGTGAAAAAAACCAGGTCAAACGAAAAGCGATTTCGCAAAATATCGTATTTCCAGTATTAAAAACCTGAAACAATTCAAATTACGCAAAGTAACGGTTGACCTTTTAGGCAACATTCATCCCGCAAACGATTGAAGAATATTTGTATCTATTCCGTAGGTTCTCGTTATCATTAAAGATAGTTACATGAATTTGTTAATTGTTGTAATAATTCTGTTGAATCAGAATCTTATCGACGTCCAGAAAAGCGTACGAAGTTTATTCGTCTTCTTTGTGGATTGTTGTTTCACGTGGTAACGTTTTATGTTGTTCCTCAACCGAACAATTCTATGAATACAAATATTCCTATCATTCGTAGTGGTCTTTATCCGGAGCTTGATGTTTTTGGTTTTGCGAAGAATTCATCGCCAGCGTTGGAGGAGAAGGTTGCTCGTGCTGTTGCACTTTATCCATCGCTTGAATTAGCGCAACGCGAACTTGCCGCGCGTGGTCTTTCTCTTGATATTAAGGAGATTCGACGTATTGCGATGCAATGTGGCGAGTCGATATTGACATTACGTTTGTTGATGTTGCACAAGTATCTTAATGGCACGTTGGAATCGACTGGGCAACTTTCCGGTCAAAAGGTTGTGATTTCTATTGACTGCGGACGTACTCGGATACGAGAAAATACGACATCAGTTGAAGGCAAGCATCCGAAGTTTGACGCCGAGTGGCGTGAGCCGAAGTTGTTCATTATTTATACGGTGAATGAGAATGGTGAAAAGACCAAAGATTCTGAAGTCTGGATAGACGGCACGTTTCAGGGACCGGATCGTACGGCGCAACTTTTGGCGATGTGGTTGTATTATCTTGGAGTTCAGGATGCGTTGAGTGTTACGTTTGTTGCGGATGGTGCTGTATGGATTTGGGAGCGATTTGATTGGTTGGTTCGAGAGTTGTCATTATCATTTGAGAAGGTATTTTTTGTATTGGATTTTTGGCATTGTTCACGTCATTTGTCTTTGGCGTTGGGCGAGTTATGACTAGGCGAGATGGAACGTCAACGCGAGTATCAGGAATTGCGTGAATTGATGCGTGCTGGTTGTTGGCGGAAGATATTGGAGCGTTTACGTGAACTTGCTCTTATTCAATCGAAAGAGGATGGAGAGAATCAAGAGTTGGATTCTGGTTCGATTTTTAGTCGGGAGTTACGATTTTTTTTGAAGCATGGCGAGTCTGGTCGATTATCTTATGACAAGTTTCGGGAGAATGGCGTACCTTGTGGTAGTGGAGCGATAGAGAGTACGGTTCGACGAGTTATTAATTTGCGGATGAAGAGTAATGGAACATTTTGGACAAAGGAGAATGCCGAAAAAATGTTGCAATTGCGAAGTCAACTTTTGAGCGGACAATGGGAGAAGACTCTCGACGAGGTTTACAAGATGCGATTAAAAAATCGAGGAAGATTTTGGCAATGGGATGCCCCCCGATTTAACCACTGAAAAATTGAACGCCAAAAACAAAAAAACCCTAATTTCCAAGAAAAATAAACAACACAGAATGGGATTGCTCCCCAATCGGCTCGGTCGGCAGAGTCATTAGGTTATGTTTGTCGCTTAATGTCATTCC
>JAITAZ010000029.1 GCA_031283825.1 Planctomycetaceae bacterium
TTACATGAATCGTTTCATTGATGAAAGTTACAGAACCATCTGCGGTGCCGCAATTTACGCCTCCGGGATGATTACTCGTCGGCGGCATCATTATACGGTCGCGATCAAAACCATCTACATTGAGGCTAGAACCAACTGATGGACTATTAGGCGGCAATATCGTATTGAATCGAGTTTGCATAAAGCCAAAATATCCAAAATACGTTCCTTGACCAGCGATAGGATACAACGTACCTGAATATTTGTAATCGTCTTTGTTGCCTTTATAGGTTGTTAAAGCATATTGAGGATTTTGAAATGTCTTACTCGCTGTTCCCTCGCCGACAATTACTCCGCCTCTAATGGATTTACATACGGCCATCGCCGTCATCGCCGTTATCGGACGATCTCCCATAATATACATGTACAAATTGGGACCTCTTATGGCCTGAGCACGGATTCGGAGATAATGGTAAGGTTTAGAAACACGTTCACTAACAATAAGCGTGTTACTCAATCCATCTTCTGCTGCGCTAAATGAAAGTTCTACAGGAATTGATGAACGATTTATTCCATCTAGATTGGCGCTGAATCTATGACCGCTCGCTGGCACTTGTTGTTGCTGGAAAAAAGTTCGCTTATTACTGGTATCTCTGAAATAAGTTACACCCGAGTAAGTAGTTGTTTCCGACTTACTACAAAATGGATATACAGGGTGGTAGTCTCCCGTAGAGAAACAATAATTAGTTGCAGTGAAATTTCTGCTGGTTGGAGTTGTTAAGTCTGCCGCCCCTTTGCGGGAATCTGTATCTGACGGGCAACAATGAAAATCCATCGTTCCTTTCCACGCATCGTGAGTTGCAAAAGGATCGCAAACTGCGTCCATAGCTGATTCGGCTAACTTTGTAAACGAGTTGATTATCTCGTAACGTGCAGTTTGTTCGACAAATGGCAACAAACCAACATGCTGCGAGTAATTTTGATGCGGTCCCAAACCAACTCCCGTAATTGCATTATAGGATTCGTGGTAGTTGTGAATACCTAGCAAGTGTTGCCTGATATTACTACTACACTTAATTCGTCGAGCCGCCTCTCGGGCGGCTTGAACAGCGGGCAAGAGCAAAGCGATCAATATTCCGATGATCGCTATTACTACTAAGAGTTCTACAAGTGTAAAACCCCAAAAAACCAGAATAGGCTTAATAGAGTTGCTACGAAAATCGTTGCAACTATTAGGGTTACAACTACTCTTGTGTAGCCCCCCCCCCCTTGCCTATTTTAACATATTGTACCTCAATTTTAACATTTGTTAAAATTGAACCGATAAAATTTGCTTTCCTCATTTTTTCGTCCTCCGTTATAGGTTGTTGTGGACAAATTAACGTTACATAAATTATCGACATTGTTATTTTCTCTCTGGAAAACTTTCAACAAGAGAAAAATAACAACGCGATAAACGACTATTTAAACACGACAAATTTAATTTGCAAAAAACTAATTTTGTGCAAAACGTAATTAAATCAATCGCGATCAAACTCAATTCAATTTTTCGTTATGAAAATTCTAAAAACTGTAAATTGAATTTTTGCAAGCCAGCGGCGAGTAGTATAAAATAAATCGTCAAAAAAAGCAATAGGGAAATCATAGACTGCCCAAAAAATCTTTTAATTTTCTTTTAAACGCCGAAAATTCAGAATTGACAGAATATTTTAACGCAGAATTTATAGCTTTTTTGTGTAACAGGTCAAGTGCAAGCGAAAATATCGCATGTGTAATGTCGATATTGTGCGAGGTCGTCTAAATTAAAAATCTGGTAATATATCAGTGGAATATTTTTAACACGTATGAATATTGTACAACCAACCTCATTTTCAACCTAATTTTTCCGAACTATTGTTTAAAAACCTCAGTAGCAAGGAATCCCATCAAAACCAACCTCATTACCTCATTATTCGTTTATGTTTTTAATGAGGTAATGAGGTTGGTGTGGGTCGGCGGTAATAGATCAGGTAGGCGACCTTTCGCCGAAAGGTCGCGTTGCCGAAGGCAACGATAAAATGGTATCGACAATAATAAAATCAATTCAGATTTACCGTCGGCTAATGCCGACGCGACCTTTCGGCGAAAGGTCGCCTACCAGAGTCGGCGGTCGCCTACCAGATCTGGGGCAACAAGTGCGTAACATGAGTGTTAATTCCTAATTTTACTCTTCCGCTTATAGCAGTAATTTTTTACAATTTTCACCGGCGATTTCTTGGACGTATCGCGGGATCGCATAGCCGGATAATAATTCTCGTAATCTCGAAATAATTCTTTGCCCTTTGGAGATATCAACCTCAAAATGCGATGCGCCAGAAACTCGATCCAATTGATGCAAATAATACGGTATTACACGATGATCAGCTAACATCTCAAATAACTTTACCAAAACCTCCACGCTGTCGTTAATTCCGCGTAATAATACCGTCTGCGATAATAACACAGGAGACGTCAAAAGTTTTAAACGCGTCAACAATTCATCAGATAACTCGTTAGGATGATTCACGTGCAACACAAGATATATCGGCTTCAAGCAACTCAAAATATCATTCAAACGCTCCGTAATCCGCTTCGGAATAATAACCGGCATCCGCGAATGAATTCTGATCCTCTTAACATGCGGGATTTTTACGATATAATCCAACGCCCTTTTAATTTGTCCATCACTTTGAGTAAACGGATCGCCTCCGCTAAATATTACCTCGCGTATGCTTTCATCAAACATAATCGACTTAAAAACCGATTCCATCGCCAAGTCAAATTCCTCGACCGAATCGCAAAATTGCAAATTCGATTCATTCAAACTCGACGACGTCATTTTCGGTAACAATAAATCACGTTGCGATAAACAGTCCAACCTCGCGTTATCACTCAACAAATGACGTCGAAAACAAAAACGACAATGAATACCGCATCGACGAGTTAACATCAAAAGCGCACGCCCGCAATACTTTTTCAGAATAGGCAAATCAGTATTTATTTTTTCATCAAGCGGATTTGACGTAAATCCGACAACATCATTGTTCTCTTCCAATCGCGGTAAAACTTGCATCAGAAGCGGGTCGTCAGGATTCCCTTTTTCCATCAGCTTGACAAAATCACGCGGCACAAGAAGAGAATAATCCGACTCGTAAATAAAATCAGAACTCATCGAACTCGACAATCCCAAAATCCGAATCAGCTCGTCAATTTCAGTAATAAATTCGTTTGACATTATTGGACAATATTATTGGTAAATATTCAACAACTTTTTAAAATGTTTTAAAAGATTCGCACTTTAATTTTCAGTTAGAACCGCCGGCTTTTACGCTCTTACGCCGCCAAGATTCATAGCGCGAATCGTATATTAAAATTGCTACAGGTATTCTACGCTTTTAAAAAAAATGTAAAATGCCCGCAATAATCGTCCGCGAGTAGAACTCGCTTTAGAACTCGACAAATTCAATGCTCGACATTTCAGCATTGAAAACGCAAAATTATTTATAAGAAAGAAAGGATAAAATTCAAATGGGAACAGTAAACACTAGCGATTTTCGTAAAGGACTCAAAGTACAAATCGACGGCGATCCATACATAATGATTGAGTGTAATTTCGTAAAACCGGGTAAAGGTCAAGCGTTGTACAAATGCAAATTGCGAAATCTAACTCGCGGCACCGTACTCGACAGAACCTACAAAAGCGGAGATGCACTAGATACCGCAGATATTGAAGAAATAGACGCTCAATATCTTTATAAAGAAAAAGATAAATTCGTTTTCATGGATAACACGTCATACGAACAATACGAAGTCGCAAATGAAATTGTTGACGACGCATGGAAATATCTCAAAGAAGGAATGCTTTGTAAAATGCTGCTGCACGATAATAATCCACTTGGAGTAACGCCGCCCAATCATGTCGTCTTGAAAGTAGAATACACGGAACCGGGAGTAAGAGGAAACACCGCAACAAACGTTACAAAACCCGCAAAAGTTGATACCGGCGCAGAAATATTAGTGCCAAATTTCGTAGAAGCCGGAGAACTAATAAAAGTCGATACCAGAACAGGAGACTATATCGAAAGAGTTAAAGAATAGGTTTTTTTAGTCGTAGTATTTTTAAGAGACGTAACCGTTCACGGATTTTTAAATTCGGAATTATGTAATATTA
>JAITAZ010000066.1 GCA_031283825.1 Planctomycetaceae bacterium
AACCAGAAATGGCTGGTCAAATTCAATCGGTGATGTTTTTGACGGCGGCGTTGGTAGAAGGAGTTGCTCTCTTCGCGTTGGTCATTTGTATTTTATGTTTGTTCATCGGATAAGAATAAACAGATAAATTCAAACGCGCTATTAGCGTAACTATTCAAGCGTGAATTATTTTATCCTGAGTTCCTCAATTGTTGATTTGAAACTATCATGTCCTTCCTGTTCCCCAAGTTCTCTTTGTCTCTCGATGATATTTTAAAATAATATGGTTGTTTTGTTGAAAGCGAATAAAAGCCAATGATATTTTTTTAAGGCGGCATTGAGAACAAAGAGAACTTAGAGAACGGAGGAGACAAACAGGCTTAAAATCTGGAATTTCAAACTCAAGAGATAAAACAAATTTTCACTGATATATTACTAAAATTCCAAAAATAATATTTTAGGAAATAAAAAAATGAAAACACGAAACGAGAGTTTTGTTATAACGTTTAGGATCGCGATATTTGCGGCGGTATTGATTCCGATATTTTTGGTTTCGGTGTCAGACGCGTATTCGGCGGCGACGTCGGATCAAGCAAAGCAAACGGCTCAAGCAAAACAAGCGGCGGAGCAATCGGAGCAAGCGTCTCATAAAACGCCGAGTTTGAATCCTCTTGAGTTGGCGTCGGACACGGCGATTTGGTCTCTTGTGATATTTTTATTGGTGTTTGGAATACTTGGGAAATTTGCGTTTAAGCCGATAGCAAAAGCACTTGATGATCGCGAGTCGAACATTGCGGAAAAAATTTCGTCGGCGCAGCGGACAAACGAAGAGGCAAAAGAAATTTTGAATCAATATCAGAGCAAGATGGATCAGTCGAAAGAAGAAGTCCGGCAAATTCTTGACGCTGCTAGAAAAGACGCTGAACGAGTTGCGGCGGAAATCGTTTCAAAAGCAAGAGAATCTGCTATTCAAGAAAGAGAAAGAGCAATGAAAGAAATCGACGGCGCAACGACTTTCGCGTTACAAAAAATCGCGGAACAAAGCGCAACGTTAGCTACAAATCTTGCTGGTAAGATCATTCACGCCGAAATCAAACCGGAGCATCATCGCGACCTAATACGCGGCGCACTCGACGAATTTACAATAAAAAGTTAATGTAGCTGTTCATGGTTTTTAAATTCGGAATTTAAAAAATCGTGAACGGTTACAAAATGCTTATAATGCAAATTTAATAAACAATTCACTCTAGACTTAAAAAAAAGCGGGCGGCAGATATGTCAGACGATAATATTTACAAACCTGAATTGATGGAAGTTATCGACGTAACGCAACACACGGTTGACGTAAAGTCGATTAAGATTCGTTTTAAGGACGAATCGAAACGCGGGAGTTTTGCGTTTAATGTTGGGCAATTCGGGTTGTACAGCGTGTTTGGCTATGGAGAATCGACGTTTAATATTTGTTCGAGTTCGAATTGGAAAGACTACATTGAATTTTGTTTTCGGAAAACCGGCAGAGTTACTGAAGCGATGTGGAAAGTCGTAGAAGGAGACACGATTGGATTTCGCGGCGCGTATGGAAATTCTTATCCAACGGACAAATGGGAAGGCAAAGATTTAGTGTTTGTCGGCGGAGGAATTGCAATGCCGCCGATTCGATGCGCGATCTGGTACGTACTAGAAAACAGGGAAAAATACGGAAAAATTACTATCGTTTACGGCGCAAGAACTGTAGGCGATTTAGTCTTTCGTAACGATTTAGAAAAATGGAAAGAGTTCCCCAATGTTGACGTCTTACAAACCGTTGACCCAGGCGGAGAAACGCCGGAGTGGAAAGGCAAAATCGGATTTGTGCCGACTATTCTAAAAGAGGCAAAATTCGACGCAAAAAACGCGGCGGCGTTAGTCGTAGGTCCTCCGATTATGATAAAATTCTCGTTACCGGTTCTAGCCGACGCCGGAATGGACGCCGAAAACATTTATACAAGTCTAGAAAACAGAATGAAATGCGGAGTCGGAAAATGCGGACGTTGCAACTGCGGACACGTTTACGTTTGCAAAGAAGGTCCAGTTTTCACGCTGAAACAAATAAAAGAATTGCCGGACGATTATTAACTCATGTTACGCACTTGCTGCAAGTTTTATTTTTTTAGTAACCGTGAACGGTTACAATAATTTTTTGGGGGGACGTTGGGGACAAAGGGGACGTTTTTGTTTGAAATCTGAGGTTGATGACTCAGGAGATAATACTGAAAAAAATCTCTCTTTTAAAAAGGCTATTGTCTTCTGTTGAGTCATTAATCATGGTTTTTAAATTAGTGTGTCCCCAATGTCCCCTTTGTCCCCAATGTCCCCCCAAAAAATAAGTAACCGTTCACAAGAAAAAAATCCTACGCCCTGAAAGGGTAGCGGAGTTGCCCCTTCGGGACGAAGGAAATTTTTCTCTTGCGTGTGAATGGTTAAAAAATTTTTTAATAAACATTTACAAAAAAACGCCGCAAAATAGTTAATTTTTTTGAGATTTAATTTGCCAAAGGTTAATTTGCAATTATACTTTTTCGGCGTTGGTTGATTTGTTAATTGAAATTTAATTGAGTGAAAAAAATTTACGAGGTA
>JAITAZ010000098.1 GCA_031283825.1 Planctomycetaceae bacterium
GTTTTTATTGGCGATAATGTAACGTTCAAAACTTCCTTTTTGGATTGCGGTTTTTGAAAACAGGTTATAAATGTAATCAAAATGTTGTTCGTATTCGTTGAAGGTGCAATAAAAAATTCGCGCTGTTGACGCTTTATCGTTTTTGTTGATTTTAATTCGTGTATCGTAAATGGCGAACTCTTCAAAGTCGGTTAGAATTGAGAGCGGCAACTTGGCGGTGTAAGCGTAGCGGCGTAATTGAATTGCCGAATCTGCGTTGTCTTTGATATTGACCGACGGCTTTTTCGCTTCGACAAAAAATTGCGACGGACTGATTCTGAAACAATAATCGGGGATTTTCTGTCCGCCGGATTTTTTTATTTTGAACTCGCGAATAACTTCGCGATGAGTTTCTGAAAAACCTTGTTCGTTGCGGACGTCCCAGTCGAGCAATTCAAAAAACTTGTCGATAAAATCAACGCGAACATTCGACTCGTCATATTCGACGCTCTTATATTGCGATATATTTAACGAAAACAATTCAACAAGTTTTCGCAAAATCTCCAGTTTAGACGATTCAATTGTCATTGTGATTTTGTGCGGGCGATATTCAAAAGGTAATTAAAAAATTGGGTTGATTTACAATTTTGGTTTTAGTATTGAAATTGCGAGTGGTGGAAAAAACACTTCGATTGTTGCTGGTCGTCCGTGAGTATTTTCGTCGAATGCTTGTACTCCTGGACCGTTTCCGGAGTTGCTTCCTCCGTAGAAGACGGAGTCGCTGCTGAAAATTTCTTCGTAGTAGCAATTGATTGGGACGCCGATTTTCATTGTTCGGGGTACTGGTGTGAAGTTGCAAAGGACGACGAGAAAATCGGGCCATTTTTTTGCTTTTCTTATGAATGCGAATGTGCTTACTTCCCAGTTGTGGCAATCGATCCATTCGAATCCTCCTCCGTCGAAATCTAGTTCGTGTAGTGCGGGTTCGTTTTTGTACATTTTATTGAGGTCGGCGATACATGTTCGTAAGCCGTTGTGTGGTTCCCATTGCAAAAGATGCCATTGTAAGCTTTCGTCGAAATTCCATTCGTTCCATTGACCGAATTCGCAACCCATGAACTGTAATTTCTTGCCCGGATGTGTCCACATGTAGCTGTACAATAGTCGTGCGTTTGCGAATTTTTGCCATAAATCTCCGGGTACTTGGTCGAGGATGGAGCCTTTACCGTGAACGACTTCGTCGTGTGATATTGGCAGAATAAAATTTTCGTGAAATGCGTAAATCAAGCTGAATGTTAATTCGTCGTGGTGGAATTTTCGGTGTACGGGATCGTGTCTCATGTAGCGTAGTGTATCGTTCATCCATCCCATATTCCATTTGAGTGAGAATCCTAATCCGCCGCAGTAAGTTGGTCTTGACACTCCGGGCCATGCGGTTGATTCTTCGGCGATTGTGAGGACGTTTGGGAATTGTATTCCGACTTGTTCGTTCATAATTTTTATGAATTCGATAGCTTTTAGGTTCTCGCGACCTCCGAATTCGTTTGGAATCCAATCATCGGGTTCGCGGCTATAATCGAGGTATAGCATTGAGGCGACGGCGTCGACTCGCAAGCCGTCAACGTGATATTTATCTAGCCAAAAAATCGCGTTTGACACGAGAAAATTGCGTACTTCGTTTCGTCCGTAGTTAAATATTAGTGTTCCCCAGTCGCGGTGTTCTCCTTGTCGTGGGTCGGCGTGTTCGTAGAGTGCGGTGCCGTCGAACTGATGTAAGCCGTGTCCGTCGCGTGGGAAGTGAGCTGGCACCCAATCGACAATTACGCCGATTCCGTTTTGGTGGCATGAATCGACGAGATACATAAAATCTTCTGGTGTTCCGTATCGGCTAGTTGAGGCGTAGTAGCCGATGATTTGGTATCCCCAGCTGGCGGAAAGTGGGTGTTCGGAGACGGGTAAAAGTTCGATGTGAGTGTATCCCATTTCGAGAATGTAGGTGACTAATTTATCGGCGATTTCGCGGTAGGTCAGCCATCGTTGTGGCGAGTCTCCTGGGCGTTGCCATGAGCCGAGATGAACTTCGTAGATTGAGATGGGTTCGTGTTGCCAGTTGAATTTTTTTCGTTTATTGAGCCAGTCGGAGTCGTTCCATTTAAAGTGGTCGAGTTCGACGACGCGAGATGCTGTGCATGGTGGGACTTCGGCGAAAAATTCGAATGGGTCTGATTTTTCGCAGAGTTGATTTCCGTTAAGAATTGCGTATTTGTAGGTTGCCCATTCGTGAATATTTGGGATGAAGACTTCCCAAAAGCCGGAGGGGATATGTTTGTGCATTGGGTTTGTGTTTGGGTTCCATTGGTTGAAGTCTCCGATTACGCTGACGCCGGTAGCGTTTGGTGCCCAAACGGCGAAATTAACGCCTTTGATGCCGTTTATTTCGCGTAAATGTGCGCCTAATTTCTCGTAACTTTTCCAGTGTGTGCCTTCACCGAGCAGGTAGAGATCGTAATCTGTCAAAAAGTTTTCGTATTGAATGGGGTTTAGGTTGTTTGGTGTTGACGTAATTTTTTCGGGTGAGGAATTAGCGTCGTTATTTTTTGTGTTTTTGTTAGACATTTATTTATTTCCTTTATTTTTTATTTTGTTTTTATTTGGAGTTTTAAAAATTCAATGATGGAGAAACCTGCGACGTTGCAGGTTTTTCGTTTGGTAGCATACAAAAATTTCGCGATTAAGGCAAGATGAATATTTAGAAATTCCAACTGTAGAATGACGAAAAGAATTTTAGCGTTGATTTAAAAAATTTCCACTAGATTATTCAAATTATATGTTCGTGGGAATCTTTAAAAATTCAAAATTTATTTTAACTTTCGAGTTCCCGAAAGAGTAGAAAATAAGTTGTGTCTTGTTAGGGACACAATGTTGGTAGAAAGAACAGTAACCATTCACATTTTAAAACGCGGATAATGCGGGGATTTTTAAACGCGGATAATTAGGGGAATTTTTAAACGCGGATAATTCGGATAAGACGGATTTTCACGGAAAATATCAAATGATGCCTTTGTATGGTAGAAATCAATAATTTTAAAGGGATAAAGGGGGGATGGAAGAAATTATTAAAGACTAACTCAATAATAATTAATAATTAATATTTTACTTAATAATAAAT
>JAITAZ010000146.1 GCA_031283825.1 Planctomycetaceae bacterium
TTATTAAAACCGCGTAGCGGTTTCCCAAAATAGCGATGGGTAAAAATTCGCTAGAATTTTCACCCATCGAAAAAAAAATCGCGTTACGAATTTATTTTCGACGGGTGAAATCGCATTGCGATTTTACCCATCGCTATTTTGGAGTTGTTCCTACGGGACAAGTTTGATGTTTTGATTCAAATTAAAATAATTACAAATATTCGCCCAAAACATAATTTTGAAATTTTAATTCCATGCAAACATTACTATTAAAGCAAGCGTTAATTGGAACAGATAAAACGATTGCAGATAATTTATCCGATCCGTTTGAGGGACGGATTGATTCGGTTGAATCGATTTACGCCGATTTGAAAACGGACTCGACAGAATGGAAATTATTATTACGAGCAGGTAGTTATTGGGTTGCCGAACGCGCTGGATTGACGCCGCAAAAAGTCTTGACAGAAAACAAAAACAATCAGAAAAACAATTCGGCGTCGGATTCAATTATCGTTACAAAAATTATTAAGACTTCCGATTCGGAAGAAACACGCGCCGAAATTTCTGTTAATCTTTCGGATTGTCTTGAACGTTTTATGAAGCAATTCTTGAAATCTCCGCAAGTTATAATTCATTGGTTGAGACGAATCGCGGCGGCAAAACTTCGATTAAGAACCGAGACGCTGCCGGATTTCTTAAACGCTTTCTCGCAACGAAAATTATTTAAAGAAGACTCGCGAGAAATTATCGTTACAATAATTGGTAAACGAGGTCAATGGTTGGCGGCACAAAACGACGATTGGAAATGGGCGGCAGACGACGACAATTTGATCGATAAGAAACAAAAAGCCGATTTAAATTCATTAGAAATAATCTGGAACGAAGGAACATTCGCCGAACGGAAATCGGTGCTGGAAATTATTTCTCAAAGCGATACGGCTAAAGCTAAAAAGTTGTTAGCAGAAACTTGGAAAAACGAAAAATCAGAATATCGCGCCGCCTTTTTAGAAACGCTTTCAAATTGTTTCGATAACTCCGACGAAATTTTTCTTGATAACGTTTTGCGAGATCGCTCTACGCAAATTCGACAAACGGCGGCAATTTATTTATCGCAATTGCCGGATTCTGCATTCGCAAAAAGAATTAACAAACTCGCAGATCAAATTATCGTTACAAAAAATCAAGCGGAAAAAGAAATCATTCAAATTGAACCTCCGGCGGAAGTTACAGATCAAATGAAAGCCGACGGCGTGGAAGAAAAACCGCCGATTGGGATTGGAGTCAAATCGTGGTTGGTCGGCGAGATATTAAAATTTGTACCGCTGAATTATTGGGATAACCGGTTCAAGAAAACGCCAAAAATTTTGATTGAGGCTATCTCGAAAGACGATTATTTTCAATCCGCGTTATACGCTTGGACAATTGCAATTCAATATTCGCCGGACAACGACCAATGGCTCGAAGCAATCTGGGACGCAATTATTAATTTGGATCAAAATTCAGAATTTAATCGATTAAATATTAAAGAAAATTTTATAAAATTAGCAATAAAAAAATCGCCAATAAAATTTTTGGACAAAATAAAACGCCTACAAAACGTACAATTAAAAACTGATTGCTTCTACTATATTAGCAACATATATTCTGATCTGATTGCAAATATGTCAGACGAAATGGAAGATTATTTTGTTGCGAATATTTGTGAAAATAACGGACAATCGACAAGCGAAATTTACATATTAACTCAACTCATTCCGTTTGTTTCATCGCGAAATCGACCTCAAATTAAAAACCTTATTCAACGAATTAAAACTCATAACGCAACCTCGCGAAATATAACTTCCGAATGCGAATCCATTCTTGAACAATGCGAACAATTTGATCGTCTAATTGGAGAATAGTTGTAGTAGGCGTATTAAGGGAATAGAGGGAAAATATTTTTAAGCGACGAGCAATTTTATGATTTATCATTATCGAAAAAACGTAAACGGTTACGAAAAAAACGCGGTTTTCGTTTAATAATTTAACGTTGAACAGGAACATTATAAATGATTGATATTCCGTCATTATTGCCGAGTGGTTGGTTTTCCGAATCTTATAATTCGGCTTTAGACGAGCTTATTCGCGATTCTGTAGTTGAGTCGTCGGATATTTTTTTTGCTAAACTTACGTCTAAAACGCCTACGTCGGCGGAGATTCAAATTGCGTCGGACGCTTTGCGAAATAAACTTATCGACATTATCGAGTCTAATTATTGGATTGATACGCTTTGCGGCGAAGATGCAACGTCTGACCAACGCGGTTATATTCGTCTTCATTTGCGAAAACTTATTTCTCCTCCGACGATTCCGGATTTATCTCATTTGCAGACGGAAGTTCGACCATTAGTTTTGACGATAGTTTCGGCGATAACGACGGCGCTTGGTTTATTTGTTGGCGGCGGAATTTCAAAATTATCGGGCGGAGTTGAAGAAGTCGGATTGACGTTAGGCGCGATAGTCGGGACGGTTACGGGAGTTTTCGGCGTAACGTTTTTAGCGTCAAACGAGACATTGCGCAAACGTTTTCTTGTCGGACTTGGTTTAATTTCGGCTGCGGATTTAGCGATATTCGGATTACGCAACATGTCGTTGATTACGCGAGGTTCGTTGTTATCGATTGGCAAGCGGTTTATTTTTTATGTTGGTCTTTCGATAATTGTTTTTGTGTCGAAACGCGAGCGGGTTTTTAATCGCGAAAATTATCGACGCGAGGTCGAGGCGATAATTGAACAATGGTTTCACGCGGCGATTGTGGTCTTTACAGTTTTAACTTACAAGATAAATTCGCTTGAGCAGAATCCATTTAATCGTTATGCTCAAGATAAAGAAAAATTAAACGCGATTGTGTCGATTGTAAGAAAGTTGAAAAAACTCCAAACAGAATCAAACGCAGAATTAGACTCTAATTCTATCTTGAGCGAGATGAATATTATTCTTGCCGAGTTAGTTCAAGAGCTTGAAGCGGGAGGATTTGAAATAAACGATAAAACGGATAATTCAAATTTCTGTAACGATAATTCTGATTTATCGGCGGAGAAAATTCTTATCTGGGACGAATCGCAAAATAAATTTTATACCCCAATCGGAATTATACGAAACGGCGATAAATTCCAAATCGTAGAAGAACCGATTATTCGTAACGAAAATATAGAACGAAAAGGAATCGTAAGAAAAAAATTATAACTCATGTTACGCACTTGCTACCCTCGATCTGGTAGGCGACCGCCGATCTGGTAGGCGACCTTTCGCCGAAAGGTCGCGTCGGCGTTAGCCGACGGTAAATCTGAATTGATTTTAATTATTGGTAACTTCTAAAAACTAATTTTATTAGGAACGCGGGCGTCCCGCCTGCATGACAAACGCCTAAATATGCGGTCGAGACGACCGCGTTCCTAATAAAAATAAATTGTACACGAGGTTTTTAGAAGTTCCCTTAATAATAAATAAACCTAAATAAATAATATAATTTTATTGACATTAAAATCGTCATTGCCATTCTCCGCGAATATCAGTTGAATCCGTATTATCCGCGTTTAAAAATTCCCCTGTTATCCGTGTTTAAAACTCGTGAACGGTAACAAAAAATTACTACGGCTAAAATTGTTACACGATATTTATTTTTCAATTTCATTTTGTAGTAATTCTATTCCGACTGGGCAATGATCGCTTCCGTAAATTTCGGGATAAATGAAGACGTCAGCGACTTGCGGTAGGAAACGTTTTGAAACTAGAAAATAATCGATTCTCCATCCGACATTATTATTTCTTGCGTTACTTCTGAAACTCCACCAAGTATATTTGTTTGAGGCGTCAGGATAGAAATATCTAAACGTGTCGGTAAAACCGGCGTCTAGCAGTTCTGATATTTTTTCTCTTTCTTCGTCCGAGAATCCTGGCGCGCCTCTGTTAGATTCAGGATGATATAAATCAATTTCTTTATGAGCGACATTAAGATCGCCGCAAATAATCACCGGTTTGTTTTGATTTTGTTTTAGTAAATAATTGCGAAAGTCGTCTTCCCATTCCATTCTGTAATCGAGTCTTACTAATCCTTCTCTTGCGTTTGGCGTATAAACGTCAACCAAAATAAATTGATCAAACTCTAGCGTAATTACGCGACCTTCTTGATCGTGCTTTTCAATGCCGATACCATAACTTGCCGACAACGGCACAATACGACTAAAAATTGCTGTTCCCGAATAACCTTTTTTCGTTGCGCTATTCCAATATTGAGAATAACCAACAAGCTCAACTTCCGCCTGACCACGTTGCATCTTCGTTTCTTGAAGACAAATAATATCCGCGTCAAGTCCGTTGACAGATTCCAAAAAACCTTTTTTCAAACAAGCTCGCAAGCCGTTCACATTCCATGAAATCAATTTCATTTTTAGTAAGTAAAAAAATTGGTAATAAATCAGTAGAACTTTTATTTTGTTTTACAACTAGTTGTATAGCTTTTTTGTAATATATCAGCGGAATATTTTTACCAAGGCAATTCCATCATATTTACAATTTGGTCTGCGATTTTATCTATTTCTGCTTGTTCGGCGGTTAATTCAGACTGTCCGAATTCTGGGACGAGATATTCAGACACTG
>JAITAZ010000182.1 GCA_031283825.1 Planctomycetaceae bacterium
ATAATTCGAGCCGAGAAATTTAAATAAATATCCTGCCCCCCCCCCCCTTGCATATTTTAACATTGCCTATTTTAACATTTGACGTAACGTCAATGTCTGTATTGACTTCGGCGGACAACAAACTAAATTTTTTCATCTTAATTTTCTTTTAAGTTGTTAAAAATGGATTTAAAATCTTGACTCGAAATTATTGACATTGCAATTTTTTTTTCTCCAACAAAATGAAAAAATTCAACAACGCAATAAACAACTAACTTGATTTTTTGTTACGAAAATTCTAAAAACTCTAAATCAGAATTTTCAAATCAAGGGCGAACATTATAAATACAAATCGTCAAAAAACAATGGGGGATTCAATGTCTCACAAAAGTCTCACAAAAAATTTTTGTAACCGTTCACGGTTTTAAACACGGATAATACGGGGAATTTTTAAACGCGGATAAATCGGATTTTTTTAGTGAATACGGATAATCGCGGAAAATGGAAATGACAATTTTAATATTCATAAATTATTTAATTTAGGTTTAGTTATTTAGTTAGTATTTAATAATTTCTTGCATTCCCCTTTTATCCCCTTAAAATTATTGACTTCTATCACACAAAATCATCATTTGTTTTCTCCGCGATTATCCGTCAAATCCGTATTATCCGCGTTTAAAATTCCCCCCCTATCCGTGAACGGTAACAATTAAACGAAAAAGTCTGAATATCTTAATGGACAACTATAAAATTTTATTATCGACTAACTGACTCTTTAACAATCAATTTTCATATAAATCTGCCGGTTAATCGGCTTAAATCGATGTTTACGAATAATCCGAAAAAGTAAAAATTAGATTTTAGTCAAATCGCGTAAACCGTCAAGAGGGGCAATTCTGAAAGAATGACAAATATTCTGTCTATGCAAAATTTACTGGTTTTACAGTTTTGATAATTATTTCTCTATTTTGTCTTGTTACTTGCCGATAACGGTAAAACGTGATTTTTTTAGCTTTTTGATAGAAAAAAGCGCTTTGACGTCGGCAAATATTTTTATCTCTATTATTATGAATTCATGTGATTTACGTAGTTTATCGAGTTGTTTTTTTGCGGTTATTTTTCTAGCCGTGATACCTGTTTTTGCGCAATCTCCGCCTAATCCGAATGCGTTGAAACAAGTTGATTCTGACGTAGTTCATCGCGATACTTTGTGGAATAGTTACCGAATCGAACAAGAGATTAAACAATTCCGCAATCAACCTGCCGGAGTCGTAATTAGCACGCCGCAACTGCCGCCGGAATTACTCGACGAAAAATCGGATCAGAAAATTCTAAAAATCAACAACGTTATATTTTTTCCGCAGCCTGCAACTGTCAAATCGGAAGAATTACATGCAATCGCTCAGAAATATATTAATCGAGAAAAAGTCAGTATCCGCGATTTGTATTTGATGCTCACTGAAATTGACTCACTGTTCGACGCCCGCCGCGTTGTCGGACGAGCCGTTTTGCCAATTCAAAATATCGAAAACGGAGTTGTTAGAATACAAATTGTCGAAGGAAAAATCGGCGAGAAAATCATCGAAGAGAAACGACAGGCAATTCCAATTATCGACCATTACCGAGTCAAAGACGGACTAGTCGAAGAAGAAACATTGTTCGGTAAATATTTTGTCAAGAAACATTTCCAAATGCAGACAGGAAATATTTTGAATCTGAAAAAACTTGAGGAAGATATTCTTCAATTTAATCGAAAGTATCGTACTCAGTTGCTTGCCGTGTTGGAGCCGGGAGGCGATACGGGCGAAAGTAATCTGAAATTGACGGCAGTATCGCCGCAAATGTTAAGCGCGGGATATTTTCTTGATAACTCCGGTCGTAATACTTCGGGTAAGATTCGGAACGGAATGTTTATGCAGACACAAAGCGTTCTCGGATTGGACGAGATGATTTATTTTTCTTTCGACAAAACAGACGGAACGGAATATGTATCGATTTTTGCCGACGCGCCGATAACAAAGTTTGGAACTTACGCTGAATTTAGCGTCGGTTACGGAACGCCGGAGACATTATACGGAGATTTTGCCGCATTGAAAATCAACGGAATGTCGCGTCGTTATCGACCCGGATTCCGTCAATCTCTTATCAATTCTAAAAAACGTAAAATCGATCTCTCATTCGCAGTAGAAAATTATTTTTCCGAGACGCGATTCGATACGCAGACAAATTACGGCGAAGATTTGACAGGATACACAATCGGAATTTCCGATATACGTCGATTTGACAAATTTATATTAGCCGGTTCGATGTCGTATCAAACCGGCAATGCGGGCATAAAAAGCTGGAATGGAATTGCGTTTGATAAAAGAAGTCAAAAGTATCATATTCTTAATAGTTCGTTGACGGGCGTTTGGTATCCGAACAAGAAATGGACTTTGGTCGCCAAGTTAAACGGACAATGGGCGTTGTCAGACCTTGCTCAAAGCCGCGTTTATCAAATCGGAGGAATGGCGACAATTAGAGGAGTTCAAGAAGGATTGATGTCAGCGGAATCCGGCTATTTATTGAATCTGGAGGCGAGACGTCTTTTGCATCAATGCAAGCAATGCCGATTGGATGTTTTCAGCTTTTTCGATCACGGCGGAGTTTTCAATCGTGTAAGACCGGCGGGAATTAAATCGGCAGATTATCTCTCGTCAATTGGCGTAGGATTTTCGTTTAGTTTAAACAGATATTTCTCGTTCTCCGGCGGATACGGCGAACCATTATGGATCGATGAAAGCCACAAAGCAGAATACCTAAAAACGCTAAAACACGGCAACGCCTACTTCACCCTACAAGCAACTTTTTAAACTGCTCACACTTTAATTTTCAGTTAGATTAGGCAACTTCTAAAAACTCGATTTTTCGTAATATATCAGCGGAATTTTTTAAACGCGGATAATACGGATTTTTTTAGTGAATACGGATA
>JAITAZ010000185.1 GCA_031283825.1 Planctomycetaceae bacterium
TTCCTTATGGCAGGGAATTTCTTGAGTATGATTTTCCTGAATCGCGATTAGTTGGAGTTTTGGAGTCGGCGATTCATCATTATGTTCCTCCGCATTCTCAAGGCGAGTTAATACGTCGAGCGATTCTTAATCCTTTTGGGACTTCATCGCTTTCAGAGTTATCGCGTGGCAAGAAGAATATTGTCTTGATTGCGAGCGATCACACGCGACCTGTTCCGAGTAAATTGATTATTCCGTTTTTGCTTGAGGAAGTTCGGCGAGGAAATTCGCGGGCGGAGGTTACGATTTTGGTTGCGACTGGTTGTCATCGTTTGACTACCAAAGACGAGCTAGTAGAAAAATTCGGACGCGAGATTTTTGAGACGGAAAATATTGTCGTGCATGATTGCGATAAGTCGGAGTTTGTTGATCTTGGCAAGTTGCCTTCGGGTGGAGATTTGGTTCTTAATCGTATTGCGGTTGACGCGGATATTCTGCTTGCGGAGGGGTTTATTGAGCCTCATTTTTTCGCGGGATTTTCGGGTGGTCGGAAGAGTGTATTGCCCGGCGTTGCGGCGCGAGAGACGGTTATTTACAATCACAATGCGGAGTTTATTGCGAATGATTTTTCGCGAACTGGCGTTTTGCAAAAAAATCCGATTCATGCTGACATGATTTATGCGGCGCGAAGGGCGGGTTTATCGTTCATTTGTAATGTGGTGATTAACAGTCGGAAGGAAGTTATTTATGCGGTTGCGGGCGATTGTGAGTTTGCTCATGCGGACGGGTGTGAGTTTTTGCGAAAAAATTGTATGGCGGATGCGATTCTGGCGGACATTGTTGTTACGTCGAATGGAGGTTATCCGCTTGATCAGAATATTTATCAGGCGGTCAAGGGAATGACTGCGGCTGAATCGACTGTAAGAAATGGCGGCGTAATTATTATGATTGCCAAGTCGAATGACGGACATGGAGGTTGTCATTTTCATCAGACTTTTGCGGGTGAAAAGAATTGCGAGAAAATGTTGAAAAAATTTATGGCTACGTCGAAATCGCAAACGGCTGTAGATCAATGGCAATCTCAAATTTTCGCGAGGGTGTTGCAACGTGCAACGGTAATTTACATCTCGGACGCGCCGGATGAAATTGTTCGAGACTTACACATGATTCCAGCAAGATCAATTGCCGACGCTATTTCGCTCGCGGAGAAAATATTGAATAATTCAAACGCGACGATAACGGCGATTCCTGACGGCGTTTCAATTATTGTGAATAGTTGAATTTTTGTAACGATTATTTTTTTGATAGAAACATTGAAAGAAAGTAACAGTTCATGAGTTTTAAAAATTCAGAATTTGGAATTCGGAATTAAAGATTCTGGAAAAAATTGTTTTTAACCGCGTAGCGGTTTCCCAAAATAGCGATGGGTAAAAATTCGTAGAATTTTCACCCGTCGAAAAAAATTGAGAATTTAGAATTGAATATTCGTTGATGATGTAGAAATATTTTGTTTGCGAATATTCTTAAAGTGTTATTAAATTTGTTAAAGAAATTTTACAAAAGTTACGTTTTAATATTTACAAAAAATTAAAATCCAAAATAAACCAATGTCAAAGACATCAGAACCTAAACTTACTAAAACGGATATTCATACGCTTTCCAATCTCACGGAGCTTGCGGATTTGGTTGTTCGGCAGGCGAATAAGAAGCGTAATCCGGTTGTTGATATTCCGATACGTGCGTTATCGAATATAAGTTTCAACGAGCGTAAAAGGATTATTGAGATGGGCAAGCGGACGTCTCAGCGTCAATTATTTAATCTTAGTCAGGCGAAGAGTTTCATGCAGACGATGCTTGTTACGAGTGGGGTGAAGCAGCTTATTGATCAGGGGAAGACGACGAGTATTCGGGGACTTTTTTATTTATTGAAGCATACGATTGACGGTGTGAAAGAGGAGACGTTTGACGAGCAAGCGGATTGTGATCCGATTATTGAGGATTGTGAGGTGTTATTGAATTCGTTGCGGGAGGAGTTGCATCTTTTTGCGCAGAAGCGTGGCGACATGGTAGGGGAGATTCAGATTATTGACAGTGGCGATGAGATTGATTGTTCGCGGATGGGGAGTGGCGGATATGGAGTGCCGTCGATTGTTGAGCCGAGTGTGATTCAGTTTAAGAAGTGTAGTGCGAAATTTATTTTGCATGTAGAGAAGGACACGATTTGGCAGCGGTTTAACGAGGATAAATTTTGGAGGAAGCATCATTGTATTTTGACGCATGGTGCTGGACAGCCGCCGCGTGGGGTTCGTAGATTGTTGTATAGGCTTCATCATGAATTGAATTTGCCGGTGTTTTGTTTGTTGGATAATGATCCTTGGGGTTATTATATTTACAGTGTGATCAAGCAGGGGTCGATAAATCTTGCGTTTGAGTCGCAGCGGATGGCGATACCGGAGGCGAAGTATTTAGGATTACGAAGTGTAGATTTTGCAAAGTGTAAATTATCGAACAGTGTGAAGATTACGTTGAATGATCAAGACCGAAAAAGGGCGAAACAAATATCGGAGTATCCATGGTTTAAGAAAAAGAAAGCATGGCAAAATGAAATCGCGACGATGTTGGAGAATGGTTTCAAATTGGAAGTAGAGGCATTAACAAACCGAGACGTAAGTTTCGTTACAGAAAGATACGTCCCAGAAAGATTAGCCGAAGGAAATTTTTTAGATTAGAGAATTTTTAAAAATAATTTTATCTATCTTGGAGAATTTGTTTTGTCCTTTTGAGTTTCTAATCCTAGATTTTAAATTAGTGCGTCCCCAATGTCCCTTTTGTATCGAAAAATTAAAACGTGAAACAATTGTAGAGACGCAATGCCTTGCGTCTCATTGTTCGATCAAAAGCTCACCGATAGAGACGCAAAGCATTGCGTCTCTACATTTGGTTTAGCAATTCAAATCCGAATTTAAAAACCCGTGAACGGTTACAATAAATTTAAGTTATGTTTTGATTCCAATTAAAATTCTCTCTGTGTTCTCTGTGTCATCTGTGGTTTAAAATAATTTTTAGAGATTTTCTTAATAGAGATTCTCAAAAGACAAAACAAAAAATTCTCAGAAATATTACCTATAAACTCTGTCGAATCGTAATAGAAAATTACCATTCCTAGAAATGACGTAAAACTCCGACTCTCAAACCATGAGAGCTTGCGCCGCTGTTGCCTATGAATAGGTCTGTATTGTAATCGAAAATGAATGACGACGAATGTTCGGCATTCAGCCATAGATGAAATCCTATGCCCAAATTGATCGCATCCCAACCGATGTCGGCGCCTCTAACGTCGAATTTATCTCCGCCGTTTACAAATCTCGCTCGCGACGTCGGGTAACCATGTCCGCCAAAATTAAAATTGTAAAATCCTCTCAACCATAAACTTCCGCGTGGTCCAATCGATTCCGAATTAATACCCAATCGCACCATGTTATGATTCAAATACATCCCGTCAAACGAAAGCAAATAAAGACCATTACTCGTCGTCGAAAGTGCCTCCTCCGTAAATCCGCCTTGCCATGCATATTGCGAATCAATGCCTACAGTCGGACGTAAAATGAATCTGTCCGTTATCATTACCGGTCGCGAAAGTTCGTAACTTGTGTTAATTGTCGTTCCATCAGTTCTCCCATAATAGCGGTCTAAAATTCCAATCACTTGACCCGTGTTACTGTCCTTCAAGGTCGAATTGTAAATCGTATGAAACATCGTGTATTCCTGTCTGCCTAAACCGACATAAGCCTTAAATTCATACTGATTGAACGGAGACGCAACAAAATAAATTCCCATGAAATAATCATTCATTCTTACTTTGTCGTCTCCGCTGTTTGTCGCCCCGTTGCCGTAACCCATCACTAAACCAAACGCCGAATGTTGCGTAAGATTCCACTCTCCTCCAAGAAGCCCGCCGTTAATATAAGTTCGATACGCGCCCGAATTGCCGTCCGACGGAGAACTTATCGAATGACCAATATAATCAAACCACAAACTGCCCTTACGTAACCTCTGCGGAACCTGCCCGCGAAATTGACTAAATTGATTCATAACCGACCGCTCGCGATTTATATTCCAATCAATCCGACCACGCTCGCCCGATTCCATCTGACCATTGCCCCAACCAATTCGCGGAAAAAGAAATCTACTCGGATTCAATACGCCCGACATAATCGAATTCGCCCGCACGTCAGTTGCAACCTGATGCAAAACGTTGTTTATTGTCGCCGGATCATCTTTAGAACCCAACAACGAAAACGCAATATCCGGCGCGTCCCAAGT
>JAITAZ010000016.1 GCA_031283825.1 Planctomycetaceae bacterium
AGGACACAGAGAACACAGAGAAAATTTTAATTTGAATCAAAACATAATTTAAATTTATTAAAGGGAACTTCTAAAAACTAATTTTAGAAGGAACGCGGGCGTCCCGCCTGCATGACAAACGCCTAAATATGCGGTCGAGACGACCGCGTTCCTAATAAAAATAATTTTACATGCGGTTTTTAGAAGGTCCCTAAAGTAAAAAATTTATGGATTTAAATCAAAATTTAATGTTTTAAAAATATTCTCTCTGTGAACTCTGTGTTCTCTGTGGTTAATAAAAAAACGAATTTTTAGAAATTCTCATTCGATAGATCGCTTATCTGTTTGGTTGGCGATTCTTTTGGATTTGGTTTTATTTTATTCAGTAAATTACGCGATTCGTTTACATAATTCAACGCCCAGCTTTGTTCTCCATACAACTCTATTACGCCGGATAATAATTTTCTCGCTTGATCCGGATCAGATTCCATTAAACTTTTGGCGTCATTAATTCTTTTACTCAAAAAAGTTTCTTGATCTGAAATTATAGTGTCGATTCCTTTTTTGAGTTCTCTCAATCTTCGTCTTGCAAGCTCAACGCACATTTCAGTCGGACTCTGTAATCTATGATTCGCGTTTTTTGTGTCTTGCTCTAAATCATCCGACATAATATTTTCTATCTTATTTTTTTGTTCTTCATAATTGTTTATTGTCTCCGATAGCAGCGGCGCGACATCATTGCCGAAAAGATCAATTATCGCTTGTAATTTCGCTATCGCCTTCATCGGGTCAGACTTAATCCACGACGTAGCCTCTAAATACGCTCTCTCCACCTGACTAATCGACGCCGGATCCGAAAATTGCCGCCTACGCTCCAATCGACGCTCAAGATTAGCAAGATTCAACTGATCGTCATAAATTCGCACCTGACCAATTCGCGGATGATCAGCATAATGATCCAAAAAATAACGTATCTCCGACTCCGCACGTCTCAACGATTCTACAGAAAAATCATTCGACTCGCCCCGACTATGCAACTTCGACAATATCCTATTATATAACGTGTCCGGCGAAACAGGTTGCAAAAGATAATAAATAATTCCGCCAATCAAAAGCAAACTAACCGACGCGAATATTGTCTGCAACGAAATCAAAGAATTATTCGTAGTCGGCAATCCCAACTTGCCGCCCAGCTCGTGTTCGTTGACCTCCGTAAATGTTGAATGTTGCGTCAGACGCAAAGTATTAGTTTTTATTTTACTGGTCGAATCGCCTACGTCTTTTGCCGGCAACCGCTCAACCTCCGCCGGTTGCAAATTACGATTTTCATTACGTTTATTCGTATCGCGATTGACGTCATTTCTATCAACGCCGCTACCGACATTATCAATATCGTCCGCAACAACATTGTCCGGCAAACGAATATTTGGCTGCCGGTCAAATTCAAATTGAGTCGAATTTACGTCGTCGTTGCGATTCGACTGTTCGATATTCGTGAGCGATTTTGTCGCGTCGATATCGTCGTCGTGTTTTCCGAAAGAATCAATCAGCGACGGATTATTGTTTGGCGGAGTAATATTGTCGTCAAGCGGAATTACGCTCAAGTCGATGACAGCTTCGGGCGATTTGTTTGAAAATTGACTCAAGTAATCGGTTGGTCGAATTATTATTTTTTCCAGTTGACCGAATTGAGTTTGCAGAAGCATTTGGAATCGCCGCGCGACTGCAAAGGGACTTTGAGGACGCGTTTCAGGTTGAATTTGTAGGAGATTAAGAATGATAGTTTCCAATTCTTCCGGCACGTCGATTCTGGTTAGCCGCATCGGTTCGATAGAATTTTCCTGATGTTTCTTGATAATTTCCGCCAAGTTCTTTGCGGCAAACGGCGGTTTGTTTAAGATTAACGCGTACAAAACAGCACCTAAAGAGTACATGTCAGAACGCGGACCAACCGGATAAGCGAGCGATTGTTCCGGCGACATGTATTCAAGAGTTCCGACAACGGCGTTGTTATCGGTCAGATGTTGCGAGCCGAAAAGAGAGGCGATTCCGAAATCAGATAATTTGACCGCGCCGTTTTTTTCAAGCAAAATATTAGCGGGCTTGACATCGCGATGAGTTATTCCGCGATCGTGGGCGTGTCTCAACGCAAGGCACATTTCCATGCCGATTTTGGCGACTTCGTACCAGTGGAAGTATCGTTTTCGTTTGAGTTCTGCGTAGAGACTAGCACCTTCGACGAGTTCCATTACGTAGTAGAGCAATCCGTGATCGGCGCCGAATCCGAACAATCGCACAATATTAGGATGACGTAAAAGTTTGAGAGTTTCGATTTCGGCTTCGAATCGTAGTTTTGTATCGTTTTCTTCGTCGAATGTATCGATTAAAACTTTAACGGCGGCAACTTCGCCGGTTTGTTCATGGACACCTTCATAAACAACTCCCATACCGCCGCGACCAAGCGCTCGACCAATGTTAAAAGGACCAAGTTTTTCAGGTTGCATGATTGTTAAATTCAGAATGCAAAATTCGGAATTATCAATTTAAAACACGTGAATAATTACAACAAATAAATATTTGTAACGAATATTCATAATAAAATTTTTTCCGCTGCCCTTTCAGGGCGAGCTAAAATACTTTAATCCGAATCTTAAAACTGTGAACGGTTACAAAATTTCTAAACCGAATGTAGAGACGCAATGCTTTGCGTCTCTATCGGTGATCTTTTGATCGAACAATGAGACGCAATGCTTTGCGTCTCTACATTTGTTAATTTGTAACCATTCACGCATAAGAGAAAAATTTCCTAAGCCCTGAAAGGGCGTCTAGCAATAGCGTAGGGCAACGCCCTACGTAGAAATTTCCTAGAAAAACAAGCCCTGAAAGGGCGCAAGCCG
>JAITAZ010000256.1 GCA_031283825.1 Planctomycetaceae bacterium
TGTTAAAAATATTCCACTGATATATTACAAATAATTAAATACCCCCGATTGGATTTGAACCAACGACCTACGGTTTAGGAAACCGTCGCTCTATCCCCTGAGCTACGAGGGCTTCTCAATATCAATTTTTGCTTAACTTTGTCTAATCGCCTCAAGCAATTTCGTAATTTATCACTTAAAACTAATTAGTCAATTCTCTAGCAAATATTCTCAATCAATGTAATTTTTTACACTACAAAACAAATATTCTAACAAAATATTATTGACACACTTTACAAAAAATCAAAATAAAAATAATCGTTACAAAAATTCATATATTTACCCGTCCCTACAAGATAATTACAAATTCTTTTACGGCGCCATTTGTTGCTGAACACTCGTTGACATTCTTTGAATTTTGTTTGCAATTCCTTGCATGAATATTGGCTCGATTCCAAATGTGAAACTCCACTCTCTAAGCGATTCGCTGTAAACCGCTCCGACCATCAAACGGAATGACTCGCCAGTTCGCGTGAAAATAAAATTATGACCAACATTTCTCCACGGATTGCTCGTTATATCATACGAAGTCGAATACGATATCGAATACTTCTCATTCATCGTGTAGCCCGCCAACATCGTTAAATAATCTCTCTTGATCGCCGAACCATAAAGCCGATCATACATGATACTAATATTGCCTCGTCCAGGTCGATTCCACACTCCTCCAATTCGCGTTATCTGCTGTCCATCGTTAAAGACATCATACAATCCAGACGAAAATACCGAAAAACGATCCCCAACATGCCACATAAAATCATAATCAATCAGTCCTACACTCTCTCCAAAATTTTGCGATTCCTCCGGATAATAATTCAAATGAGTCGAAAACGTTACCCAATCAATAATATGTCGCTTCCCAACTGGACCTCGTTTCGTTTGCCATCTGTGAGTCATGCCAAATCTCGCTAACGTTAAATCGTCGGCAATTTCCATATTGCCCGCCGTAACATTTCCTGCAAGACCACTTCTGTACGCATAAAATCGCGGGTCGAAAATTTTAGGAATCGGAGTAACGCCAACTCCTCCAAACGACGTTACCGAATAACGACGCCGAAAATCCTCTATCGACCATCGATCCAATGAATCTGTCAAAATCAAATTCTCCATCCCCTCGTTTGATTGCGCATAAGAAAGTTCTGCATCCAAATTTACCTTGTGAGCAAGTCCATTTACATTCCATGTCCCGCTTGAACAATTTGGCATCACTTTACTAAACGGCAAATTCAAACGCACGCCGCCGCGATAATATAAACGCTGAACGTCATTGCCCGATCTGTCCGCACCCCAATGAGAAAAATCGCCAAGAATATACGGCACAACACGAATCGCACCAATATTAAACGGCAAATCCGCCTCCGCACGCGTTGAAAAAATCTCAAAAGATTCGTCAATTACGTCAGGAGTCGCCGCTCCAACATTCGACGGCGCGGAAGTCGAACTGTTTGTCGTCAACTCCCAAGGAAGATACCTAAAAAAACTCGCGTCTCGATACCACGCCGCCGAACTCGGTGAATATGGACTCTTTGCGGTATTGTAGTCAATATAACCGACTCGCGTGTGAGAGTAGAATGTCAATTTATCGTACAAAAAAGATTTGCCGACAACATAATGATCCAATCGCGGCAACTGATTTGCATTCGTGTAGAAGTCGTCGAGGCTACGCTCAACTCGTAATTTCAATGTCGAATCTACGTTGGATTTTGCGATTTCAACCGCTGTCGTCTGATTCTCTCCGTTCACCCAACTCGCCTGATGATAATACGGCAAGACATTTCGATCCGACACTTTTCCAACCGACGCATTAACCGACCAATCGCCTCTCCAACCAAACAACGACTTCAACTCCTGCTGATGCGACCACGAAAAAATATATCTGTACGAATTCGGAAACACAACCGGATTTCGTTCGCCGCCTAATTGGTCGCCGGTTGAAATGTCGTTTATTCCCCAGTAGTTGATTTGACCTTGCGCGTTTGTTTTTCTGCCGAATAATTCTTGCGGCGAATAATTTATTTTCGCGCCATGACCGATTCCGCGTTTTTCCATCCATGAGATTCCCAAACTTCCGTCCAACCAATCCGGTCGATTCTTAACATTAAAAAGTTGAAACGGATTCCACTCCGTCCGAACCGTATAGCCGTAATATCCAGAACTTCCAACGCTAATCGACTTAATATAAAACGTCGGCTCTTTTGCGTCTGCCGCGAGCCAAGGCCAGTAAAAAACCGGCACGCGTCCCATCACCAACATATTATTTTCAGCAGACAAAATTTGACGCTTAACCGGTTCGGCGTTGCTAAAAACTGGCACGTAATATTTGTCCGTCAATGACATCGTTCGCGATCTCAACTGCCATGTCGGTTGACCCAGCATACTCGTCGTAACCCATGAATTTTTTGCGACAAAATTCCCCTCGCCGATTTTTTGCAACACTTCCGATTTCATTCTCATTGTGCCGGAGAATCCGCGAATGCCGACAATTGGAGTTGTCAATTCGCCGTCAACGATATACGCGATTTTATTTTTCGCGTCGTAGTACATTCGTTTTGCTTTAATCACTCTTTCGCCGTCGCGGAAAATAATATTGCCTTCAAGATAAACTTCAAAATCCGACTTGCTGTCTTGATTTGTCTTGCGATTCTGTTGAAAATTCTTTGGATTCACCGACCAGATAATCGCGTGATCGGCAGAAATATCGACAACGTCTCCGGTGAGAATATTGTCTCCGTTTACGCCTTCGATGATTAGATTCATTCCTTTGCTGATAACGAAAATCGCTCTGTCGGGATTATCTGGAATCGGTTCGATGTCGATACTCATGTCGTTATCGCCGCGTGGATTAAGACTAATTCTCCGAAACGGCGCCGATTCTTTTTTTGCTTGTGCGGTCTCGACATATTGAACTTGTTCGATTATCGGCAATTCTGGATTCATTGCTTTGATTGCTCTTTTGTAGATTGCGGGGTCTTTGGTTGGCGTTGGTTCGGCGTTCATGATTAAAGTTTGAACGTTTGAGGTCGTGTAGAATTTTCCGAACCAACGTTTGTCGATAATTTGAGCGTTGACGTTTTCGGGGTCGAATTCCAGAATCAGCGGATTAGCGGAGGATTCGCTTTCGAGATAAACCATAATTTCGCGCGGATTTTTCGGATCGTTTTCGCGGCTTATCCAAACGACCGCTTTCGGCGATTGAACAGAATTATGACCTTGTCGAATTGTGCAATCGTCGCTTAAAAACAGGACGTCGTGTTTTTCAGTCTGACGTTGCCAACCGTTTTTTGCAGAGATAGTAATTGACTCAGCGTAGTTTTGACTCGGCAAAGAGATTGACGTCTTGCCCGAATTATCAATTGTGCGTGAAGGAATCGAATAAGGCGAATTCGAATTTGGAGAAAGCGAATATTGCAAAATCGAATTAGATGAAATTGAGTATGGAGAATTTTTTTCGGACATGTAATTCGATCCGAGTTGCCATTCGGGAATCAGGATGATATTGGGATTTGTTTCGGGCGTATTTTTGAGCGGGTCGATATATGGTTCGATTGAGGGATGATTTATAGGAACGTAACCTTCACCTTCGATGTAGATTGCGGGAATGTTCCGAACAGCGGGCGGCACGAGTTCGAGTGATCCGATTTGCGGTTGAGTGTTGAAGTAGTTGTAATTATTTAGTGTAGTCGGTTGTGATAGATAATTATTTTCAGCGACATTTAGATTTAGTTGCGAATGATTATTTGCGTTGAGAGTTGAGTAATCGTAGTTATCGGCGCCGAATCCGGGCAGGATATTTGTTTGTATTTCTTGAGTTTCTTGAGTAATAGGCGAGAGATTTGAACGATGAGGAATGATAGAGGTTAATCTGTTTAAAAGTCGCGAGCGTGTAGAGTCGTTTGAGATTTCGTCGGCGAGGATGATTTGCTCATGAGATTGTATATTGAAGAGGCGTGTTTGCGTGAAAAAGGCAAAGAATAAAACAAATACAAAAATCAAATTTCTCGACGAGTTCCAAACGATTGAGTTGTAGGCGACCGATGCAGACTTTTTAATTTTTGAGTCTGTTTGTGTGCTTTTGAGCCGTCGTGATTTAAGACAATCGTTAAATATTTTTGGAGTCAAAGCGATATTGATTTTTTGTTTTGTTACAATTTTTGTTCAACAAATTTGTAATTAGTCAGTAGGATTTTTTAAACCTGATAACTCATGTTACGCAGTAGTTGTCCGTCAGTAAACTGTAATTGATATTGATCAGGTAGGCGACCTTTAGCCGAAAGGTCGCGTTGCCGAAGGCACCGATAAAATGGATTAGACAATAAATAAAATAATTTAAGATTTACCGTCGGCTACCGCCGACGCGCCCTACCGGCCACAGGCCGCCTACCTGTCTGGAGCAGCAAGCGCTTAACATGAGCTGATAATCGCGCGGATTTTTTGGGGTGAATTTTGGTGAATACGGATAATCTTACTGAATAGT
>JAITAZ010000432.1 GCA_031283825.1 Planctomycetaceae bacterium
CAACTCGTGTCCAACTTCTTGGAAAAATTGGTCGCCCAATTCAGTTGCGGTGTCTTTCAACGCAGGACCAATAACTGGTATTAGAGTAGCTACGCCTCCCATCAATTTTCCAAGCATTGTTTTCCCACCGTGCGAACCGATAGACGATACTCTATCAATCATTTGGTTATTGCTCGTGAGAATTTGGTCTGTACATTGCCAAATGCTGTTGTCGATTTTATTAAATCCGGCGACCATAGTTTGATTAAGTAGGTCTAATCTTTTGTTGTTATCGTCGCGCATTGCAACCATCGTGTTGAGAGTTTGCATTTGCGTTTTTGCAATATCAGTTGCGATTTTTAAATTACATTCGGCAAGAGCAATTTGTTTTTCTTGACCCGTTTTCAAATCGTC
This sequence comes from Planctomycetaceae bacterium, assembly GCA_031283825.1. GTDB lineage: Bacteria > Planctomycetota > Planctomycetia > Pirellulales > Thermoguttaceae > WRKP01. The sequence goes on from JAITAZ010000432.1 coordinate 394, forward strand.
GAATCCTCGTTTTAGGACGTCGATTGTCTGCTTTGAAAGCACGTGTTGAATTTCCTGATTCCGAATGACTTGTTTGAATCCGTCATTCATCACTTTGGTCATGTCTTTCGTTTGAGCTAGAATTTTATTCGACACTTCAATCTGATGTTTCTGCAATTGATGCGTAGTTTCAAATCCGCTTTGCACGCTACGATTCAACTGTACAAGATTATCGTTTGTTTTCTCAAAGCCGGTTTTTACTTCTTTCTGAATTTTATCTAATCGCTCGTTTAAGTCATTATTTATTTTTTTCAGAAGTAAATTTGTACTGTCGATTCCTTGTTGTATTTCGATGAGCTTACCCAAGATTTCCTTGTGCCGATTTTCTTGACGGATTCGTGCGGCGGCGTTGTATTTACTATAAATTTTACGGATTATTCTTGCCATCCGTTCAATTTTATACATTTCATCCAAGCCGACGCCGACGTCTTTTGATTTTTTGTTGGCGCTTTTTTTGTTGAATTCATCAATCAATTCTTCCCATTGAGTTGTTAATTCATTTGCTCTTTTATGTCTTTCTTTATCTGGGTCGGCGGATTGGGAGAAATCGTCGTGAATTTTCTGTTCTGCTTTGAGTTCGATTTCGTATAATTTTTTGTTGACTTCGACTATTTCAACTGCGTCTGGAAAAGTCTTTATGAAAACTTCGTATTCTTCCGGCTTATCTACGAGCGACACGAATTCGAATACGATTTTTTGCAAATTTAATTTTGCTTTAAACGCTAAATCTGTATTCGGATAACGTTTTATAAAGTCGAGATATCCGCTTACTCTATTTTGTTGAGCGTGTAAATCGAACAGCTCTTTGAGAGCAATTTGAGATTGTAAACGATTCGGATATTTCTGTAAGAAAACGTTGTAGTCGTTGATATTCGGGTTTTCTTTCAGCAGAGTATATCGCAGTGCGAAAGCGGCTTTGGCAAGTTGCGAGTCGGGAAATTGAGAAATAAATTGATCGAGCGTAACTGGATCGGAGTAATCGATTATGTTTTTCCAATGTTGTTCGGCTTTAGTTTCAATTTCGCTTGAGGCAACGATTGAAACTTCGTTTGAATTTATTGACACGGCAAACATCAAAAAAAAGAATGCCGATAAAACTACAAACGAAAAAATCTGTAAACTTGTTCTTCTCATAAAAAATTCTGGTTTGTTTAAAGCGGTTGAAATTTGATTAAAGTAAATTCTATTTTTAGAGATTTACCAATCTGTAACGACTGTAGTTATTCAGTGAAAATTTTGCCGCTGAATCTTTACGTTTAAAATTCATAATTGAAATTCATAATTGTCGCAGACAAATTTATTCAATCAAGAAAAACAAATTTATTCAGCCAAAGAGAAAAAACAAAATCACTGAAACGATTAAGAATAATTTTATCTAATGAAAAACCTCTAACAAGTCCCCTATTTATTTGTAACTTTTCACACTCAAAAGAAAAAAAATCCTACGCCCTGAAAGGGCAATCGGCAATAGCAATGACAACACTATCTGTAGAGTCGGATAGTTATCCGTCTCGTAGGGATGTAAGGGCGACAGCAATTTCATGCTAAACGGCTAGACGCCCTTTCAGAGCTTAGGAATTTTTTCTCTTGTGCGTGAACGGTTACATTATTTTTATAGCGTTACTGTTCAATTGAAATAATTCTTGGCGATGCGTTTGGCGCGGTTAATTTTATGGTTGCTTTTCGATTTTTACCGGCTTTAGCATTGACAGTGAAAATTCCGTTTCCTTTGCCTTTTGTTTCGGACAAGGTCAACCAATCAGCGTCAGTTTCAGCTTTCCATTCAGCTTTGTTTGACGTGATAATTACCTCTTCGCTGCCGCCTTCTGAACCGAAATTAAATTTATTCGGAAACGGCGAGACTAAAGGTTTCTTGTTGGTGTTTCCTTCTGCGTTTTCAAAATCTGGGCGTTCAGGGTACAAATAATTATCTTCGATCCAATATTTCGCGGTGAAAATCGGATGTTCGACAAAATCGTTTACATGTTTTCCGTCGTTGTTGTATCCGTTTTTTATGTCGAATTCTTTGAAGCTTTTTAGCGAGCGCGGGTGATCGGCGTCTGGGTTTGTCAACCAATTTGGCACGTCGCTGTTTTTGACTCCGCTTCTTTCGAGTATTCGATTCCAGACAGCCATTCTAACGCCGACGCCGTACCAGAGGTGATCGAGTTCTCTCATTGCTTCGAATTTTTCGGGACCGTAAAATCCTCCGAACATTGCGTTGAGCGAGGTCGGGTAAACTCCGACGTTTTTGTAACCGGGTTTTCCGATAAAATCTTTCCAGACGACTTCTTTCGGGTCGTCAGACCAATCGATGTACCAGTCGTAACCTCTTCCCCATTCGCGAGTAAAATTATTGACCATATTTACTACGTCTTTAACTTGTCCTTTATTATAAGTTGTCGGATACATTCGACCGGTAACAGGGTCTTTTGCTTTTGGGGCGTCTTTATCGATAACCCAGTTAGCGTCGCGGAGGTACAAATCCGGCATGTTTGCGAGGCAATGACCGGCGTATTCGTGAACGAGCCAGTAGGCGTAACTTCCGGGTTGACCTGACGGATTAGAAAGAATTGCGAATTTTCCGCTCATTGCGAATCCTCCGACTGCGGCGTTGGACGCACAAATATAAGTCGCTTCTTTTGCGTTTGGGTGATTAATTTCTTTGAGATATTTTCGGCAGAATCGTTCCATTTTGTCGAGGTCTGTGGGATCTTTCGAGCTTGTTCCGAATTTATTGAAGCCGAATTTACCGCGTTGTTCTGATTCTGCGAAGTATGCGTAGAAGTCAAAGTATTCTGGGAAATTTTTAACGACGTCAACATTTGAAAAAATCTTGTAGAGTCCGCGAGAGTAGGTTTCGAACACGCCGTTTTTTTTGAAATCGCTCATATCCCAGCCGTCTCCGATAACGAAAACAGGAATTGGTTTACGACCTTCCGGCGGATTGGCTTTATGAATTTGCAAGACGAATCCGTCGTGGTAGTAATCGTTTTCATCGACTTGGTCGATTCCGATCCATCCGAAATAATTTCCCGATTCGAATTTAATATTTCCGGTTCTGGGTTTATTATTTGCTTTGACGGTAATTTTGACGATAAACTCTCCTTTATCTCCGTTTGAGGGTTCGACGGATATCCAGTTGTAGTTTGAGGTCAATTTCCATTTATCGTTTGCGTTGATTTTGAATCGTTTAGTTGAATCATTTTGAAATGGAGTTGTGATTGTTTGAACTTGTAATTCTTTATTGTTAAATTCCGATTCAGCCGCAAATACAACGGGAATCAAAGAAACAATAGAAATAGAAGCAAACGCAAAATTTTTAAGTAAGTTGAATTTCATTTTTTATTCTCCTTAAAGTTTAGGAAAGTGGTTAATGGTTTTAAAGTTGTTAATGGTTAAATTGGTTAAAGTTGTTAATGGTTTTAAAATCTGCGATTAGCGACTCAAGAGGACAAAACTGAAAAATAATTAACGCTAAAATTTTTAAGCTGTTATCCTCTGATTCATCAACGCCAGATTTTTAACAAGAGCGTCCTCTTTGTCTCCAATGTTCCTTTCGTCTCTTCTGTCTCCTTAAAAAAAACAGAGACTAAATCGGTAATCTCTAAAAACTCATGAACAATTACATTTTATTAGAATATCAGATTAATGCCGTTTGACAAGCGAGTGTATTTTAAACAATCTATCTCACGAGTGTCCGGTTAAGGCATTGGAGGTTTGTTGTATAGTATTATTTTTTTTGTAATATTCCACTGATATATTACAAATATTACAGAATTTCTATTTTATTATCGCTTAACATTATTGTACAAAAATATCGTTGGGTTGATGAAAATTTTTGGATTAGATTTTTCGTTGAAATTAAATTGTACTCGGAAATTTC
>JAITAZ010000454.1 GCA_031283825.1 Planctomycetaceae bacterium
TCGGCGTTAGCCGACGGTAAATCTGAATTGATTTTAATTATTGTCGAATCCTTTTTATCGTTGCCTTCGGCAACGCGACCTTTCGGCGAAAGGTCGCCTACCTGATCAATTACCGCCTACCTGATCAATTATCGCCTACCTGATCAATTACCGCCTACCTGATCAATTACCGCCTACCTGATCAATAAACGCCTACTGACTGCCAACTACTGCGTAACATAAGTTACCAATTTATTTATATTTTATATTTATTTATGCGTTCATTTTTTAATTTTGCGATAATGTTGAGCATGATGCCTTGTTTGTCAACGTTAATGCTTGGCGTAGGACAAGACGATATTTTGTTGCCGATTCTCATGCTTATTGCGGCGTGTTTGAGTCTTTACGTTACGGACTATAAGCGTCTAATCAGACTTGGAGACTGGACTGTCAACGTGTTAATTCTTGCGATTGTTTTTATGACAATCGGCGATATTTTACGACACTGGGGAGAAGCTCTAGCAATCTCAATAGTGCGAACACTTGTTTTTGTCGAAATTGTGCTTTTGTTTCGCGAGAAAGATAGCAAGCTCTGTTGGCAGATTTTGCTTATTTCATTGTTGCAAGTTTTGGTTGCGTCGGCAATGCATCAGAGTATGGTCTTTGGCGTCTTATTGATTATCTATCTCTTCATCGGACTCTGCACGCTTGCTTTGATTTTTTTGCGCAACGAAAATTTGTATTATCAACGTCATTCTTTTGCTCCGTCTCTTTCGGAGATGGTGCGTGAGGAAATCGCCGCTCGACAAGACTACGGACGACTCGTAAGATTAGCGTTGCTCACGCTTTGTACTGGTCCGATTGCGCTTGCGATGTCGTTTTCTTCAAATAAATCTAACCTCCGAAATACGACAGAACCGGAAACGGAAGCCGAAAAATCTAATCGAAAAGAACAAAATGAACGATGGGATTTAATACGAAATCTTTTCGCCGTATTCGCAAAAGATCAAAACAAGACTAACGCGTCTAATTCAAAAAATATCTCTCTTGCGAAAAATTTAGCAAGTTCAAATTATTCATTTGGCGATAACGGCGCAATCGCAGAAAGAACGTGGGTTCAAGTTCCTATTCATCGAGTCAAACGCTCGAAAAAACGCGGCAAGAAAGAAAACGTAAAAATTTCTTCTGACGTTGAAAATAAAAATCGTGCGGCGAGTAACAATCGTTATCCTTTTTTTAGCGAGCGGGCGTCGTTTTCTGCTGGGACGATGTATCCGGTTGGTATTGTTGGCGATTGGCGGGATTTATTCTTTCGATTATTTCGGAGTACATTTTTGATTATCTTGGTTGCGGTGATTTTGTTTTTTCTTATTCCGCGAATTGGCAAGATTGATTTCTGGCAACTCAACTGGACATTCGGCAATTCGCGATGGGAAACGGCGTTTATTCCGCGTGTTGGTGCGATTGGTTTTCGAGAAGAAATCCGGCTTGGTTCGTTAGGCGCGATTCTGCCGTATCACAGCGAGGTGATGACGGTAAAATTCAATAAAACGCCGGACGGTCGTATTCCAACGAGCGGAACTACGTTGAATCCGTACAACGAAATAGGAGGCGCGTCGTTATATTTTCGCGGAATTGCGTTGACAAAATATTCTAACGGGATATGGAATCCGCAAGACGAGCAATCGATCGTATCAAAAGTTATAAACGAATACAATGAAAAACGAATAAAACAAGAAAAAAATAAAGCAGACAAAACGCCCTTCGACATAAAAAATTCAATACAGACAATTATTGAAACGATAAATAAAAACGCTACTTTATACGTCAATAATCTCTACGGCGGCAATATCGCAACTGATGATAACGCGGAAAAAAACAAAGATGAATTTACTAAAACGACTGACAATCAAGACGAAATTTTAAGTTCTCAAATAGACCAAAATCAGCGTCGTATAAATCAGAATTTGCAAATCGATCAAAATATAATTCCGACGCCGGAGGTAGAACCGCGTTTGGAGTTTCGTCCAGATTATCGGCGTCGGCGGTACAATAATAATCGGTCGAGTTTGACATTTAGACGTCCCACGATAGGCGAAGTCGAAAATGCGCCGCCGGACTATCGAGAGCGAGTAGCTGCGCAGCGTTTGCGTATGTTTTTCAAGCATCCGCTTTTTGGCGTGCGCCCCGGCGATTGGGTCGAGACGGGTGATGGGGCGGAGTTATTCTTTGAGGACGGGTATGATCTTGTTCAGCTTAATATGTCGATTCAGCCGCTTGACACGTCTGTATTTTTTGCGCCGTGGCCGTTTTTTTCGATAGACGACAGCGGCGGCAAGCGTGGAATGTTGACATATTCTCATGGTAGTTTGCATGAAATGCGGTTGCATGGTTCGCGTCAGGTCAGGCAGATTTACACGACTAGTTTTAGGAGGGGCAATCAGGCGGAGTTGATTCCGTGTCAAGAGCCTTTTGCGGAGGAGGACATGTTGCAAGTGCCGGAGCAAGGGTTGGAGAAATTAATTTTGCTTGCGAAAAAGTGGGATCGTGAATCGGGGCTTCCGAAAGACAATATTATTGGAAGGGCGAAATATTTGGAGAATCAATTTTTGGAATCGGAGCAATTCCATTATCAGCTTGGCGGAACGAAGCGAGATTATGATCTTGATCCGCTTGAAGATTTTATTGCGAAAAATAATCATGGTCATTGCGAGTATTTTGCGGGCGCACTTGCGATTATGCTTCGTAGTGTCGGGATTGGCGCGAGGGTGATAGTTGGTTTTAAGTCGGAGGCGGTAAAGTTGCCGTCGAATGAGGTTGGGTGTATGATTCGGCAGTCGGACGCTCATTCGTGGGTGGAGGCGTTTATTCCGAAAGAGCGGTTGCCGGCGGAGTTGATTAAAGAAAAAGAAAAAGAAAAAGATCAAAAGAGTTTGAACGGAGACAATAATCATACGATAAATACGGGTAATCCGAATTGGTGGAATCGCGGAGGTTGGTTACGTCTTGATCCAACGCCTCTTTCGACAAATGATACGATTATGAAGAGGTTTTCATTTAGGTTGACGGATTTTGTAAACATGGTCAAGGAATTTTGGAATTATGGAGTTTTAAACATGAATTCTGAGCGTCAGACGACTTGGGTATATAATCCGATTGGGAATACCGGACAATATTTATATGAGAGGGTATTTAACGTAGAGTTTTGGAAGGCGACGTTTTTGGGTGTGGTAAATTATTACAAGGAGTTATTTTTCAGAGGCGGCGGCGTTACGTGGCAGATGCGGGATCGTTTTCTTTTTGGATTATTTTTTGTGTTGGTGGCGATATTTTTATTGCTCGTAGGATTATTGATTTGGCGATTGAGTAGATTATTAATTGGTCGAAGGTCTAGGTCGATTCGCAATGGTTCGACGGTGGAGTTTTATTTGAGGATGGAATATTTGCTGACCAAATATACTAGAAGTAGATTTCCGTATGAGACGCCTCTTGAGTATATTCGTTCAATTAGTCCGTTTGAGTTGACGTCTCCGGTTTTGGTTACGTATTATAGCGTGCGTTATGGGGGAGCAAACTTAACAAGCGAAGAGTTACGAACAATAAAAATCTCGTTAGACAATTTAGAAAACGAACTAGAAAAAAGAAAACAATTAGCAAAACAATTTGAACCGTAACGAAATCGTAACCGTTCACGTT
>JAITAZ010000469.1 GCA_031283825.1 Planctomycetaceae bacterium
ACCGCAAATGCCCGGAGGAGAAATGTATTAAAAAATTAAATTCTAAACCAAGTGTTCAGTTAGTTAATTTTTCCAAATAAACGCTAGACCATTAATGATAATTATCAAAGACGATAAAATCTTTAATGTTTCTAGCGTTTTTTATGTTGTAGAAAACTCTAATAACTTGCAGCTATTCGCACTATTCCGTAGATAATCTCTCGACTAAAAATAACCCCAGATTAGGTCGCGTTGCCGAAGGCAGATTAGGTAGGCGACCGTAGGTTCGCAACCTTTCGGCGAAAGGGTCGCCTACCTGTCTGGAGTAGCATGTGCGTAACATGAGTTACTATCTTCATAATTGTAATTTTCGGAATAATTCTCAAAATCGAAATTAACTAGGTTGAAAAATTGGAAAGTAATCATTTTGTATTATTTTTTTCTCCGTTAATTTCGACAAATTGTTGTAAGCGAAATTTTGTCTTTGTATTTCGCTCGCGGCAGAATCGCCGCAGAATTTGTTTGTAGTTGTCCTGTAAAAAATCATTCATTTAATTGGAGATTTACAATGCGATCAATCGCTTTAAGTTTTGTTTTTGTATTAGCAATTTCATATCAAATTGCAATCGTCAACGCACAATCCGCCGATAACAACGGAGATCTGGAAAATATCGCGCCCATTCTCAAAATCGCCGAAAATAATAGCTCGGCAGAAATCGGATCAATTAATAATAGTATCAGCGAAACCGATTCGCTCCCGACACTAGGATTGCCGTCATTGCAACCCGCTAACGAAATTACCTCCGAAAATAATCAAGAAAACTCCGCCAATATTTCAGACTCAAATAATACGTCAAACGCCGATACTAATACTAATAATACTGCTGCTGATTCTAATTCTGATTCTAATACTAATTCCGATAGCAAGTCTAACGACGTCGGAATATCGCAATCTTGGGATAAATGGAATAATCAATTTTCGCCGCGAAATAATAACTCTCCCGTTCCCAAAGGCGAGTTGCCGCCTCCTCCAGCGTACAATAATAACAACAACAGCGGTAATTACGGTTATAGCTACGGTTACGATTACGGTTACGATAGATACGGTAACAATAAAGCCCCCGCTAATCAATCTATTTCGTCCGAACAATACGAAAATAAACCAATTCCATATTTAATGTGGCATCGCGATCCTTGGACGCATCGTTTGAGTTTAGCACCTTATGCTCCGGGTTATGCGGCAGCTCCAAATGATTTTCAAATTCCGCCGTCAGATTTTAGTCGATGGCTTACTAAATTTCCGAGTCATGGAGTTTATTGGAAACCGACTCAATATTTAGGTTATTACGATCAAATGCCGGAAATCGTTAGCGCAACGCCAAGTCGTAGTCAGTTGATTCTTGGTTATCCGAATGTTCCTCAAACGCAATATCGCGATCCTTATACAGGTCAACCGCTGAATTACAATCCAGCAATTAACCCTGAACAACTTTTACCAGTTCGCGAATCGTTGTTAGACCGATGGAGACAACGCTCTCTAGCAAGACGCTCAGCGCCGCTTGGTCAATTCCCGGGTCAACCTCCAATATTGCCTCAACCAACGCCATCGCCGCTATTCGGAGGACAACCGCAATTTTACAACCCAAATCAACCAAACGCACAAGAAAATCAACAAGAATTTAACCAAAATCAATACAGCAGACAATTTCAACAAAACCAATTCCAAACCCAACCAAGATACGTAAGAAGACCAATAGGAAGATTCAGACAAGGCTTGAGAGATAGAATCCAAAAACTCGGAATTTTCGAAGCCCTTACGCAAAGTCGTTCTGGAAACATAAATCCCAATACGCCAAATTCAAACGCCGTTTACGGAGAAGCCCCAAATTACGACGGAACAAATTAGGTGCAAATTACTTGAACGTAAACAAATATTTCATTTTTTAGGGGACAAATGGGGCATCGTTGCTTGAAATCGAAAGATTAACGACTCAAAAGAAATCGCTTTTGAGTCGTTTCAAAAAGACAGATTTTCAACCCCAAAGTCCCCAATGTCGCCTTCGTCCCAAATGTTCCCCCAAAAAATTATAATTCTATACGACAATTTTCTGCTGGTTTGCTTTTATCAAAAATTTCAATAATTGTCTAAAAAACTTAATCTGGTTGTAACGATTTTATTGATTATTTGTTTCAGTTCCGGCAAGCGGGGCGAAAAATCTTTTATTTATTGTTTCAAAATTTGACTGTTGGACTGAGTAATCTATATTGAACTAGATATTTTGTTTTTTTGAAAGTAGGTAAATTTCGTTTTTTGCAGACGTAATAATATTTGTACATTATTGGCTAGCCTGCTAGACGAAATTTCTGATTATAGAAAAAGGTCATTGGGGCGAAAGATCGCCTACCTACAGAATAATTACAAATAACAACTTAAAATAATTTAACCGAACTTTAAAGTGTAAGTAGTTTACAATTTTTTCACAGGATAATTTACAAATTTAATTGAAATGGATCGTGCAAGTGTAATAGGTATTGTATTTGGCTCGACAGTAATTGTGCTTTCGGTGATGGTCAATGGAGTCAATAGAATTTTTATGTTTATTGATACTGCGTCAGTATTGATTGTTTTCGGCGGCGCTTCGGCGTCGATGCTTATTTCCTATCCGCTTTCAGACTTAATGGTTTTAGGGACTTGCTTCAAGAAAACATTTTTCAACCATAAAGAAGACCCGATGGAAGCAATTACTTTGATTGTCTCTCTCGCTGACACCGCACGCCGCGAAGGATTGCTTTCGCTCGAAAATCGTATGCAAGACATCGAAGACCCATTTATCGCCGGAGGTATCCGTATGGCTATCGACGGACTAGCACCGGAAATCGTCGAAGCGGTAATGAATACCGAAATCGACGCCGTAAACGCAAGACATCTTTATAATCGCTCTCTGGTCTCTAACTTTGGAAAATACGCGCCAGCTTTCGGGATGATCGGAACGTTAATTGGACTCGTTTTGATGATGGCAGATTTCAATCCTGAATCTATCGGAAAAGCAATGGCAGTATGCTTGTTGACAACGCTTTACGGCTCAGTTCTGTCAAACTTATACTTCCTGCCGATGGCAGATAAACTCGGTTTTCTAAACGATTTCGAAATACGCACAAAAGAAATCGCAGTCAAAGGAATTGTTGCTATTCAAGCAGGGGAAAACCCAAGAGTCATAAAACAAAAACTAATGACATACGTACCGCCAACACAAAGACCAGAAGAAGACGAAGATAACGCATAACAAAATCAAACTAGATTCAGCTCGCAATTCGTCAGACAGTTGACAAGTAACATTTTAGAGATTTAATTGGAAAGAATAAAAAATTTATCTCGACAATTAAAAAAGAATAATATTTCAACAGAGAATATTCGTATTGTTTTTTAAGATGAAAGTTGTTGTATTTTTGAAGGACAAAAAGGACAAAAGAGACGTTTGGAGTTAAAATCTGTTTGAAAATCCTCAATCGTTTACCTCCCGATTTCAAACAACAACGTCCCTTTGGTTGCTTAAAAATTATTACAGAATAGTTACAAAATAATAATTCCGAATTCCGAATTCCGAATTAAAAAATTGGAGTTTATTTATTATGGCTAGACCTAAACCTGCGGAGGAAGGAGTTCCTCTTTGGATAGTATCGTTTGGCGATATGATGTCGTTATTGCTTACGTTTTTTATTTTACTTTTTTCGATGAGTACGCTTGAGATACCTAAAATAGCGGCGGCGATAGAGGCGTTGAATACAGGTTTTGGCTATCACGGCGAAGGACAAGCGAATAAATTTGAAATTGTCAAAAAGCGAGTAGAAAACATGATGAAAAAACAAGGCGACCGCCGTCCGGTAACTCCAAGAATAATTCCGCCCATTGTCGCCGATCCGGGTAATGTAATTCGTATTATTGTTCCGAAGGTAATTCAAGACACAACACTAGGTTATTTTATCTGGTTTGACTTCAACAGCGATGAATTAACAGAACAAGCAAAATTGAATTTAGAACACGTCAAAGAGGAATTTAAGGGTTCGCAATATGTTGTAATTATTAAGGGACACGCGGGCGCAAGTGAAAATCAATCGTACCGTTCAGCGTTTTCTCTCGCGTTTACGAGAGCTAATAACGTGCGAAATCATCTAGTATCGCTGGGCTTTGAAGAAGAAAGACTACAGATAAACGTAGTCGGAAGTTTTGATCCGATAGATCGCTCTATACTTCCTTTCGAATTAGACCCTAGAATGGCGAACTCAGTCGTACAAATTGTCCCTACTAAAGAGGTGCGGCGTAATATTCCCGGAATGAACGGACAGTAGTTTTTTTTATAGTTGTAGTTATTGTTGTATTAGTTGTAGTAGCATATTTTTTTATTTGTGGATTTAATTTTTGGAGTGGCGATGCAAAATTATGTTCTTAGCGTGATGTCTGCGGATCATCCCGGAATAGTTGCGGCGGTGAGCGATGCGCTTGGGCGTCTTGGCGCGAATATTCTGGCGTGTAGTCAGACTGTGCTTAATGGTTACTTTACGTTGATCACTATTTTTGAGTTGGAAAATTCAATAGAGCCGTCAGAGATTAGTGAATTTTTGCGTAAATCGAAAGGAATGGACGACGATTATCAATTAGTTGTTCGCAGGGCGGTTGCGGATCGATTGCCTCAAAAAGAACAAACGGATTCTTTTATTATTACTGCTTTTGGCAAAGACCGCGCCGGAATAATTCGAGATTTCACGCAATATCTGTCGGGACGCGATATAAATATTGCCGATCTATTTGGAGAACAAGCTGATGGAGAATTTCATTTGGTTGGTCAGTTAGAAATTCCTATCGCCGTAGATGTGAGATTGTTGCAAGACGATCTAGAAGAAATCGGCAGAGAACGAGATTTCACCGTAAAATTACAACACAAAGATATTTTCACCGCAACAAATCAATTACGATTTGGGTAATCCTCTACTATAGCGTCTAAATTTCTTTCGTTATTAAATAGAAATATGAAAATTTTAAATCAAACAATAAATAAATGACTATCCCTGACTTGTCTGACAATTCAGACGTTAACAATGTCGATAAGACTTTAGATAAAAAACGGAACGATTGGCATGTTGCTTTTGTCGCCGCTTGGCAACTCGATTTCGAAGACGCTAAAGAACGATTCGAATTCGATATGGAAACCAAACTTCCTACCGGTCATCTCAATTGCGATATAATAATCCACGATAAATATCCTAATCAATCATTGCCTGAGTCCCTGAAAGATAACGGAATTGTAAAATGCTTGAACAAAATCAGCTTTATTGAATATAAATCTCCCGGACATCCTTTTACAAGCGAAGACTTTCATAAATTCATTCCGTATTGCAGTCT
>JAITAZ010000477.1 GCA_031283825.1 Planctomycetaceae bacterium
GATTCATTGCCGGAATTTTTTACAAGTACACAGGGCAAGTATTCAAAGCCAAAGAGGTAGATTGCTGGGCGTCCGGAGACCGAACTTGCAGATTCAAAGTCGATAAAGAATAGACAAGTTGTTTGCAAAGCTGTCGATGAAAAAGTAACTATTTCATGTTACGCACTTGCTACCCCCGACTCAGGTAGGCGACCGCCTACCTGATCTATTACCGCCTATCTGATCAATAAATGCCTACTGACGGACAAATACTGCGTAACATGAGGTTATAATAAAAAATTGAGTTTTTAGAAATTTCCATGAGTAATCGATTTTACATTGATCCTAATGTTTCGACTAAAGACAACAAACGAGCGGTACTTTGTGGAGACGAGGCTTTTCATTTCTGCAAGGTAATGAGAGGAAGAGTCGGCGATGAAATATTTCTTTTTGACGGGGTTGGCGGTTTGTTTCGCGGCGTTGTTGATTCTATATCGAAAAGCAAGTTAGAAATTCAATTGCTTGAGCAACTTGTTGATTGTATTGAAAGTCCGTTGAAGTTGACGATTGCTGCGGCGTTACCCAAAGGCGACCGACAAAAATTTCTTGTAGAAAAATTAGCTGAACTTGGGGTTCATCGGTTTATTCCGATAAGCCTTGAACGAAGCGTTGCGAGAGCTGATTCCGGTGTCATTTCGAGATTTCAACGATACGTAATTGAAGCCGCCAAACAATGCGGTCGAAATTTTCTAATGGAAATAAAAGAAGAAATGACTCTTGATAATTTCATCAAGTTCTCGCAAAATTACAACGACAGAATTAACGTTGCGCAAAATAACGTCGAATCTGACGAGGATTCTAATGTTGAGTCTAAAGTTGATTCTAATGTTGTCCAACAGAAATTTTTACGCCTGATATTACATCCGGTTTCGTTAGGCGTTGTTGGACAAATTACGCCGAAACAATTATTAAACGATAAACTGCCGCGAAATATTGTTGCGTTAATTGGACCTGAAGGCAGTTTTACTGATCGTGAAATCTCAACCTGTATTGAGTCGGGATTTATTCCTCTTGCAATTGGCGAAAGAATCTTACGAACAGAAACCGCGTGCGTTACAATTGCCGCATTGCTGTTGCCTTACGCCGGATAAATTTTGGCAACATAATTCAGCGGCAGTTTTTTAAAGGACTTTAGGTAACAGAAGCGACGTTTTGGTTTAACTGTAATAGATCAGGTTGCGAACCTACGGTCGCCTACCTGATCTATTACCGCCTACTGACGGACAAATACTGCGTAACATGAGTTGGTAATATTCAGTAGAATTTCTGTTTCATCTCTTGAGTTTCTAATCCCAGATTTCAAGTCGGTTCGTCTCTTTTGTCTCCAATGTCCCCTTAAAAAAACGTAACCGTTCACGGTTTTTTAAAAAACCATTGGCTGGCTTATTTCAAACTTCAACCAAATTTCCACTGACATATTACAAAAACTAAAACTCAACGATTGAAAATTTTCGCCTACCTTTTCATTGTTGGCAATGGGTGATACAATTTTGCACAAAATTGACAATTATTCATTGATTGCATTATTTAATTTGGGGCAACGTCGGCTTGTTGGTTAATTGTTGATTACGCTTTAGAATTGTTGATTCTAAAGAGTTGAATTTATATTTTGGTTTTTATTATTTGTAACTATTCAGCGAGAGTAGTTGATAATGGGAATTTACTTTTTTTCATAAAATCGCGTGGCTTTTTCCCGTCGATTTAAATCCCCTATTACGACTAATACAACTGAATAATTAATTATGATGTATTCAATATCGCCTGTTTTGTGGGAATCTGACTTTTTTGCGTTCCCGATTGGTCGTCTGGAGCTTCCGGCTGATTATTCGTTGGAACAGCTTGAGGAATCATTGCAACACAATCGCAATCGATTCCGGTTGATTTGTATTTCGATTGACAGGAACGGACCCGATTCAATTCGATTTCGCGATACGGAATGCGTTTGTATTGAGCGTCGATTACGTCTAATAAAATCAGTGCCGGCGAATGTTGCGAGTCTTGATAATCATGTTCGAGCTTATACATCTACATTTTGTTCAAAGTGGCTTGAGCAGCTTGCGGTTCAATCTGGTCAATTATCGCGGTTTAGACGCGATCCGGAGTTAAGTTCGCATTTTGAGCGGTTGTTTCTTACGTGGATAAATTATTCTGTCTCGGGCGAATTCGCAGACAGTATCTGGACTTGGCGCGAAGGCAATCGGCATGTCGGACTCGTTACAATCCGATGCGTTAGACGTCAAATAAACGAACACGGAGATTATGAACGCGATGGTTCTATTGAACTTCTTGCGGTTGACAATCAATTTCGTCGGCAGGGAATTGGTGCTCGTCTTTTCGACGCGTGCGATTTCTGGTGTAGCTCGTTAGCAATGAAAAACGTTACGCTGACTACGCAACTCGAAAACGATCAAACTATACAATTATGCGAAAAAATCGGATATAAAAAATCAGGCGAATCAACAGTTTACCACTACTGGAATCAGGGATGGATTTACGACACAAAAAAAGGATGGACAATTAGACAAGCAAGTAATTGAATAACTTGACAACTTGACAACTTGGCGTCTTTGTAGTTTAGTAAACGGTTCAAAATACGGCGGACAATTATTAACGGAATAATAATTAAAATTGTAATGGAAGACATTTTTTCGTTTGACAATTAGGATGCGGTTGTTTGTTTTTTCAATTTTGTATAATTCTATTTTGTCTGATGGACGCGGAATTATCGGTTGAAAAACTTCTTGTTGAAGTTAAGCAGAATCAAACAAGAGCATTGTAAACACTTTAAAATCTAGGAGTTGATATTATGGCTTACGTGTGGAATAAAGACCTTGAAACAGGTAATTCGTTAATTGACACGCAGCATCAGCAATTGATCAAGGCGGTCAATGATTTGTTGGCGGCGTGTTCGTCGGGACAAGGACGCGATGCGTTGGATAATACGCTGAATTTTTTGGAATCGTACACGGCGAAACATTTCGGCGATGAAGAAAAATTACAGATACAGTATCAGTATCCAGATTATATGAATCACAAGTCGTTGCACGAAGGATTCAAAAAATTTGTGAGCGACATCGCGATTCAAATAAAGAAAGACGGACCAACTGCCACGCTTATAAGCAAGGTTACGTTTGGAGTCGGCGATTGGTTAATAACTCACATAAAGAAAGAAGATACAAAAGTTGCAGGACACATCAGAAGCAAAGAAAAATAAAAAACTAGCTTAATATGTTAGCGGAATTTTTGTTTTGTCTATTGAGTCGTCCGACTACAGATTAAACAATCGCGTCCTCGAAGTCCCCTTTGTACTCTTAAAAAATGTAACAATTCAGTTGATAGCAATCACTGATCAATGGTTGTCTATTCTACTGAATTGTTACGTAGGTTTAGCTATCCGATTATCATTTATTGGGCAATTTAACCGATTGGAATTGAAAAGATGCAATACTGGAAATTGATATTGTTATTTGTTTTCATACCTGTTATTGAGTTAGCGGGGCTTTGTTTTTTTGTGTTTTTATTTAGCTTTTGGTTTGTGTTGATTTTTATAATTTGCGTTAGTTTTGTAGGCGTAATGTTGGCGAAACTACAAGGGACGCGTTGTTGGATTGAGTTCAATCGTCAGCTTGACAACCGCGAAACGCCGAAACTTCCAGTGATGCATGGAATGTTGATTTTGATTGCTGCAGCGTTATTGATCGTGCCGGGACTATTCAGCGATTTATTGGGGATTTTATTATTGTTGCCGTTTGTAAGAACAATAATCATTGACCACTTAACAATGAGATTTGAAAATTATAGAAATAAAGTTAAAGCCAAAGACAACTCCAATAATTACGATAATTCAGCAGATCGCGTGATTGATATTTCGTAACGAAAAATAGTAGAAATTTTGTAACAATTCAGTTGCAGTATTTTTTAAATGACAAAAGGAATGTCGTCGTTTGAAATCGTAGATTAACAATTCAAAAGAAATCGCTCTTGAGTCTATTAGTCTTTTAAACCAGATTTTAAACCCAAACATCCCCATTGTCTCCTTCGTTCCCTAAGTCCCCTTTGTCCTCTTAAAAAAACTGCAACAGAACGGTTACAATTTTTAGTCGAGGTGAAAATTAAAATGAAATTAACGATTAACAACGAGCCGCGAGATTTTGAAGATGAAATTACGGTTCGCGAGCTTTTGGATAGACTTAATCTTTCGGGTCAATTTGTTGCGGTTGAGCGTAATTATGATATTGTTCCTTACAGGACGTTTAACACGGCGAGATTACAAGACGGCGACATTATAGAATTAGTAACGTTAGTCGGAGGCGGTTGATATTTTTTTCAACAGAGGAATAAGTGTTTTTATGATTTTGATGATAGATAATTATGATTCATTTACGTTTAATCTTGTTCAATATTTGCGTATGTTAGGCGGCGATGTTCAAGTTTTTCGTAATGACAAGATAGACATATCGGAGATAGAATCTCTTTCGCCATCGGGGATAGTAATATCTCCTGGACCTGGACGACCGGAGGAAGCTGGAATTTCTCTTGAGGCAATAAAAGTATTTGCAGGCAGGATACCGATTTTGGGAGTTTGTCTTGGTCATCAATCGATTGTTCAAGTTTTTGGAGGCGAGGTGGTGCGGGCGAAAAAAATCATGCATGGAAAAACGTCGAGAATAAAATGCGACGGTGCAGGAATTTTTCAAGGCGTAACGGGAGTATTTGAGGCGATGCGTTATCATTCGCTTGTCGCAAGAAGGGAATCGTTGCCGGATGAGTTAATAATCACTGCCGAATCCGAAGACGACAATGAAATAATGGGCGTAAGACATAAAAGTTTACCATTAGAAGGCATTCAATTTCATCCAGAAAGTATAATGACTATTATCGGCAAAAGACTAATAAGAAATTTCATCGATTCCATCGGAGAAAATTAAAAATTAAAAATTAAAATTAGAAATCTTGTAACCGTTCACGGTTTTTAAATTATGAATTATGAATTTAAAAAACGTGAACGGTTACTAAATTTTCAAATGGAATAATTGTTTATCTTTTTGAGTCTCTCTATCCCGATTGTAAACAAGAATGTCCTCGATGTTCCCATCGTCCCCTTAAAAAAGATACCATTGATTTTTATTCTCTTTCAAGGATTATTTTGAAGAAAACTTTAATTATTTTTTCAAAAAAATATGCGGATGCTTTTTTTATTGTCCGAATATGCTAGAATGTCAAAATCATTTAGCCGATAGACGACTATAGTATATAGTCAAACTTTAAGGGAATTTCTAAAATTTAATTATTAGAAAATTCATAATTATTCAGTAAACAGATTAAAGCGGATAATGCAAAAGATTATTTCAAACGAATGAATTAAACTAATTTATTGTTGTTAGTTTATTTGTTATTTACAAATCGTCATTATTATCCGTGTTTAAAAAATAATTCTACTGAATAGTTACAAAAATTCCCAAATAATATTTTGAATCGGCAAAATTTAACTGTCAGAATTAATTTACATTACAAGTTTATGCTTGTTGTAAAAAAATTTTAATCTGATAAGTTGTAATTGTTCAGTAGAGTTATTTTAAAGGGGGGATGTTTTGGTTTAAAATCTGTTTGAATAGACTCAAGAGCGATGTCTTTTGAGTTGTCAATTTCCGATTTCAAATCACGATGTCCCATTTATCACTTAAAAAATACAGTAACTGAATAGTTACTTTAGTATTTCGACAAAATTAAACCGCTAGCAATTTAATTTCCGATTAGCAAAGTCTGCTTGCTTTAAAAATTTGCTGACTGACCGACGAAATTAAATTGCAAATCGTTAAAACCTCAAACCCTAAAAAAAATATGAAAACTTTAAAACTATATCAAGTTAGTCTAGCTAGTCTAGCGTTGATTGTCGGCGTTTTGGCTTTTACTGTAATTGCCGCTGACGTTACCGACAACTCAAATGTCGTGTATGTCGAACAACTCGACTTACGAAACACAAC
Source organism: Planctomycetaceae bacterium (assembly GCA_031283825.1). GTDB lineage: Bacteria > Planctomycetota > Planctomycetia > Pirellulales > Thermoguttaceae > WRKP01. Next base: position 6,024 of record JAITAZ010000477.1, read on the forward strand.
TTCAGGTTGGCAACAAACAGTCGCCAAAAAATCTGTTGCCAATAACCCAATTAAACTAAACGGAAAAACTTACGAACACGGCGTCGGCTCACACGCTGCGGGACATATTGCTATTTCGTTAGCTGGATTAAACGGCGTTTTCACGGCAGATGTCGGTATAGACGACGAATCAGATGGACAAAACGCACAAATGGAATTTATCGTTTACGGCGATGAAAAAATTCTTTGGAAAAGCGGAGTCGTTTCGACTACCGACGAACCCAAAAAATGCGAAGTCAAATTAAATGGAATTAAAACTTTACGTCTCGTGCAAACTCCGGGTCCGAACAACAATATTGATTGGGATCACGGCGACTGGGCAGACGCAAAAATTACATTTGAAAACGCCGACAAAAAATTACTCGCAAACGTAAAAACAATAAATCTGAAAAACGCAATTTTAGACGACAACGGATCTTTCATTTCCGCCGACGACGAAATAAACCGCGAATGGAACGTTCTCAAAAAAGAACTCGCTAAACCTTTACCAGATAGAGTAAAAAATGAAGTCTATCGTCCCGAATCGCT
>JAITAZ010000535.1 GCA_031283825.1 Planctomycetaceae bacterium
ATTCGCGAGATAGCAGCCGGACGCGGTCATCTTGATCTTTGCTTGATATACAAAAATCAAAAATATCCGTTAGAACTTAAAATTAATTACGGCAAAAAATATTTAGAAGAAGGACTAGAACAGACCGCTCGCTACATGGACATTTACGGTTGCAAGAAAGGCTGGCTTGCAATTTTTGATCGTAGTTCCAAACGTAAATGGGATCAAAAAATCTACATGAAAAAAGAAATTGTTAACGGAAAAACTATCACTATCGTCGGATTGTAGTATCAGTCGTATTATGCTTATCGATCTATTGAATAGATACAATTTTTTTCAAAATCGTTACGTGAAAAAAAGAATGTTACGAATAAATGTTGGTTGATTGTGAAATAAAATTATTCTGCATAATCTTAAAAAAGGATATTACAAAATTAATTGTAATTACCAAGAATTTATTCCATTACTATTACAGAATTTTCTGTCAGAATGTCAAAAAGCTCTTCAATGCTTTCTTGAGATACTCCAAGAGAATCCGGTGTAATTTGTCGTCCTAAACCGTTTAGCATAATGCCGTTATTTAATGTTAAGTTTTTTGTCGTTCTTGAAATTGATTTATTTTTTACAATAAATTCGCCGCGAATATCTAAAATATTTCTACCGATTGCTACAGGAAATCTTCCTGCATAAACGCCGCCTAAAAGCAATGTCAACTCGCCCCGACTCGTTTGAACTTTCGCGTCAAATTGTCCGTGTACGACTTTTAACTCGCCGCCAACTGTCAATTGTTCTGCACGATTTAAACCGTTTATCTTCGATAATAAAGCCGACGAAATACTAAATTTCTGCGCTACCGAATCAATTGTATCTCCCGCCTTAACCGTATAAACAGGCTCAAGAACATGATACTTCGACGAATAAATTAGTTCCAACGCAATCCGATCTAAAATCGACGCAACATAATCTCGTTCGCCGTCGCTCAAATCGCGTTGATCGTAAAATTTGCTCAGCTGAACAAACGCAAGATGCATTTTTGAATGTTCTTTTGTGCTGTATTCTCTCAGCTGTTCATTGACCAAACGAACCACTGTCTCGCGAATAAGATGATTAGACAAATTATTACGCGACTTATTGTCAGCAACATTTCCCGACGTTAAATCATTCGTAATTAACACCGGATGAGGCGTTATTTGCGGCGAAACAAACGGTATTGTAGGTAATTCTGTTGAATCGTTAATTATTGTTCCGTCGAATTTTTTCTCGCTGTCTTTATTTTGTCTTGAATTTTCGTTACTGTCTCGAGTTTCGCGATCAGAATTAATTCCGGCAGAGTAATTATTATTTGTTTTAATAATTAAGCTGGCGTTATCTTTATTTTTTTCGTGATTTTTATCTAACCTTGCAATCGTATAATTAATCGACTCGGGGTTAGACGTAGCGATAACTCCGTTGAGCGGATTTTCTGCAATAACGGGCGTAGTTAAAGTAGTTTCGGTGTTAGAGTTATGGTAGGCGTTGGAGTTGTTCAAATAAGAGCCAACTGCCGACGATTCTTTATTGGCAGAAAAAATGTCGGTTGAATTATTTCCGCTGTAGTTTGGATTAAAGTTGTTTATACTTGATTCTTCTTTTGCAAACGTGACTCTTGGCGCAATATTTCCTGCTGTTTCGCGGGACGGTTCTAGTACGGCTTCGTTATTTTGTTTTGTTTTATTTAAGTAATCGTCCCACAGGTGCATTGTATTGTTTGTCGAGTTTTTGGCGTTGTTAATTTTTGTTACGTTAAATTGATTGCCGTTGTTTGATGCGTTTGTGAATTTATTATTTGAATCGATGATATACTTTTTATCTTGACCAACCGACTTAACCGATTCAACCGAGCTGACAGATTCTACAGACTCCGTTGTTTCTATTGGTTCGACGACTAATGGCAGTGGTTTAATTAAACCTGCGCGGTTATGTTGATTTTCGGTATTTTGACTTGGGGGTGATAATGTGTTGGATGAAAAATCTGATGAAAAATCTGGTTGTTGAGATGGTTTTTCTAGTGTTGCCATCTCGGATGATGAAAATGATGTATTGATTTGTTTGGGGGAAGATGTTGACGTTTGGGGGAATGATGTCGGGATCGGCACGGCAGACGAGTAATAGTCTGGATCATTGGTTGGAATTGTTATTGATTCTGAATGAGTTGATGTTGGGTGAAATAAATTTGTGTTTGAGTTTGTGTTGGAGTTGGAGTTTAAGTTTGAATTTATTGTAGTTTCTCCGCGTAAACCTGTATTAACGAAAGTTGAATTTAGGTTTTGTGTTGGTTGTAGGGCGTGTTGTTGCGATTGCGTATTGAGCGAATGCGCGTTTATTGGAGTGGTTGGCGGCGGCGAGGGGGGCGGCGAGATTGGCAAGATTGGTGTTGGTGGAGTCAAGGTTTGGTTTCCGGCGGGCGGCAAGGTGTTGACGGGCGGCGGAGTTAAAACTGAATAGATAGTATTTGACGGGGTAGGCGAGTTTGGCAGGGTTGATTTTGGCGTTTCGGTAATATTGGAGGGGAAAGCGGTCGTTTGGTTGAGTGAATTATTGTTTGGCAGAGATGGAAACGGTTCGGGAGTTGACGTCGGCGTAGGCATTGGCGTAGGCATCGGCGTTGACATTGAAACTGGAATCGTTTCGTTTATTAGAGTTGTCGGGACAACTGGAGTTGTTGGAGTTATTAGAGTTGGGACGATTGCCGGAGGTATATTTAATGTCGGCGCGTTTTCTTGTGAGCCGTAGGGATAACTTGGCGCGATAGATTTGGATTCGACTTGTAGAGTCAAATTTGCGGTGAGCGGAGGATTGGGCGATGATAATATTGCTGAAGTTGGCGAGTTTGACAGGGGCGAGTTTGATAGTGGTGGATTAGAGTTTGTTTCTTGTCTGTAATCCCAAACGGGGGCGGAGTTGGGATTGTTTGCAGTTGACGTTGATGCTGATGCTGACAATGCCGTTGCCGTTGCTGTTGCTGTTGTTGACGTTGAAGTTGACGTAGTTGTGGGGTTGAATAGTGGTGCGTTGGAGTTTGTTGTGGTTGATGGATTGTGATTATCGATTCCGAATATTGGAGTGTTTCCGTTGTTGTTTGGCGGATTATTTCCAAGCGAGGAGGGCGGTGTTTGGGATTGTGTATTTTCGGTTGAGTTTAGCGGCAGGATACCTTCGATGTTTCCTAGTAGCGGCGAAGCTCCGCTTTCGGAGGCTTTACCGCCTTCGGCAAAGTTGATTCCGAGATCATTTAAGTATGTTATGTCTTCGTCGGGGATATTGATTGTAGGCGCGGGTTTGAGTAGTTTGTAAGCGCCGAACAGAGCTAAACAAACGACAATTGTGATTACAAAAATTTTCGCAATTTTTAGAATTTTCACCGTTATTCCTCTTTTAAATTATATTTTTAACTTTAATTAAAACTGTAACTGTTTTGTAAATTTTGGTTTGTGGTTTTTTGAATTATATTTTGAGCGGTAACAATTGGTTCTTTATTTAGGGGACAAAGTGGATGTCGTTGTTTGAAATCGGGTTTTACTTTAATTATTCGGCGATATTAGAGCTGTTGAATAGGTTTTTCATAATTTAAAGTGTGAACTGTTTAAAAAAGTTACAATTGTTGTTTTTATCTATTATGATATTCGCGAATGATAACAAAAGGATCGGGTTTGTTTCCAGAGCAATTTTGAAAAAAAATGGCAAAATAGGCTAAAAGGTCAGAAAAAAATTTTTTTTTGCTATGATTGTTCCGAATTTTCTCAATTTGCGGGGAGTCAGGGCGGCGATGAGAGTTCTAGAAAAAGTAATAGAGAGTATTCTCCCGATCAGGTAGTTGACCAGGTCAGGGATTTTTATCGGCTGAATTGTTATAAATTCCTAAAATGTTATAAGAAATTTTTTTGCGATAATTTCGCTTTGGATTATATCGTTTTTCATTTGTGTAATTAGTTCGTCTTTGGAGTTGAATTGTTTTATTTCTCTGATTAGTTCTAAGACGTCTAGGTGTAATTCTTTACCGTAGATATTATTGTTGAAGTCGTGTATGAAAGTTTCTATTCGCGGGTTTGTTTGGTTGAAGGTTGGACTTATTCCGATGTTTGTTGTTGCGATAAATTTTTGTTTATTGAGAGTAGCGATTGTCGAGTAAACTCCGTATTTTGGGATTATTGTTTCGATATTTTCGATATTTGCGGTTGGAAATCCGAGTAATCTTCCGCGAGCGTTACCTTTTACGATGATTCCGTTTAGGTGGTAGGGCATTCCGAGAAAATTGTTAGCTTCGTTTATATGTCCATCTTTTATTAGTTTCCTGACGAGGCTGCTTGAGATTGTAATGCCGTTTATTTGAACGGGTTCGACGATTTTGATTTCGATTTCGGAGTTTTTGCAATAATTTTTTATTGATTCTGGTGTTCCGGTGCGGTCTCTTCCGAAGGTGAAATTTTTTCCGCAGACGATAATTCGTGCGTGGAGTTGTTTATTTAGGGTATTGAAGAAGAATGTTTCGGCGGATTGGAGTAGAAATTGTTTATCGGGTTTTATGACGATGATTGCGTCAACGTTGAAGTTTTCGATGATATCGATTTTACGGGCGAGTGTTTGTATTGGCAGAGAGTGCGGCGAGTTGGAGTGTAATATTGCCGACGGGTGAGGGCAAAAAGTTACGACGATTGACGGTGCTGACAATTTATCGGCGTAATTTTTGAGATGTTGAAAAATGAGAGTGTGTCCGCGATGTACGCCGTCGAATTTACCTATTGAAATCGCCCCGTTGTGAAACGCCGGCGGAACGGATTCAAAATCTTGAAATATTTGCATTTGAGGAAAAAATTTGGAATTTGGAATTAAATTTTTTGACGCGAATGGTTACTTTTATTCTATAACATTTTTAAAAGACAAATTGAGTGTAAAAATTTTTAATGAATTAAAATCGGAGTTTATGTTGTAACAAATTTTCAACTTTTGTCGATTAGCTGTTTTTTAGAGATTCTCTAATAACTCATGTATCCCCGATCAGGTAGGCGACCGCCGACTCAGGTAGGCGACCTTTCGCCGAAAGGTCGCGTCGGCGTTAGCCGACGGTAAATCTGAAATGATTTTAGTGAACATCTAAAAACCTCATGTAAAATTTATTTTTATTAGGAACGCGGTCGTCTCGACCGCATATTTAGGCGTTTGTCATGCAGGCGGGACGCCCGCGTTCCTTTTAAAATTAGTTTTTAATTTGAATCAAAACATCAAACTTGTCCTGTAGGGACAACTCCAAAATAGCGATGGGTAAAATCGCAATGCGATTTTACCCGTCGAAAATAAATTCGTAACGCGATTTTTTTTCGATGGGTGAAAATTCTAGCGAATTTTTACCCATCGCTATTTTGGGAAACCGCTACGCGGTTTTAATAACTCATGTTAAGCGCTTGCTATCCCAGATCAGGTAGGCGACCGCCGATTCAGGTAGGCGACCTTTCTCCGAAAGGTCTCGTCGGCGTTAGCCGACGGTAAAGTTGAATTGATTTTAATTATTGTCGAATCCATGTTATCGTTGCCTTCGGCAACGCGACCTTTCGGCGAAAGGTCGCCTACCTGATCGGCGATCAACCTGATCGGTGATCAACCTGATCGGTGATCAACCTGATCGGTGATCAACCTGATCGGTGATCAACCTGATCAATAAACGCCTACTGAATAATTACAATATTTAAAAACCGTGAACGCTTACAAAAAAACAATATCGCATACTATCGTACCAATACTGCGTAACATGAGTTACTAAAAAATCTAATTGATCATTAACAATATTTACTAATTTGTCACGTCAAGT
>JAITAZ010000536.1 GCA_031283825.1 Planctomycetaceae bacterium
TTTAATTATTGTCGAATCCATTTTATCGTTGCCTTCGGCAACGCGACCTTTCGGCGAAAGGTCGCCTACCTGATCTATTAACGCCTATCTGATCTATTACCGCCTATCTGATCAATAAACGCCTACTGACGGACAAATTCTGCGTAACATGAGTTAGTAAAGTCAATGTAATATCTCTATAGAATTATTGTAACCGTTCACGGAATTTTTTATTTTTTTATCGAAAAATTAAAACGTGAATAGTTACAAATTAACAGTCGTAGAGACGCAAAGCCTTGCGTCTCTATTGTTCGATCAAAAACACCCGATAGAGACGCAAAGCATTGCGTCTCTATTGTTGGTTTAGCCATTCAAAACGGTAATTTTTCTCTTGTGCATGAACGGTTACAAATATAACAATAATAACAATTATTCTTACTTAAAAATTTTTCTGAAAGAATTTGACATTCTCGTCCGAATCAACTACGCGGGTTTATCGATTTAAAAATATAATCGTAACGTAAATAAACGGAAATTACTCGATTCAAAAAATTAATATTCACCCGTAATTAATTCAACGATTATACAACTCGCAATATTAAAAACAGAACGCGAGGCTGTATGTCATACATCACCCATCCCCCAAAAATGCAATGAAACCGCTCGGTCTCAGATTTCTTGGCGTCGTAGTTTCTACATTGTTCGTCGTCTTCACGATCAGTGTACTCAGCTACTCGCCCGACGACTTTCCTATTGCATCAGTATTAACAACTCAAAATGTTAATGCCACCGCTAACCCTACAAATAATCCCGAAATTTCTAATAATCCAGAGAATCAACCTAATCCAAATAATCAACGTAACACCGAAATCAAACCCTCTCAATCCTCCAACGTAAATTCAAACGGAATCGGAAATATTATCGCGCCGCCTAATCCCGCTATCGCTAACAACGCCGCAAATAATCACTCAATTATCACACAAAATTTTTTCCCCGAACACAACAACAACGATGACGACGACGAAAAATCAAATCCCAACTATTCAACTCCCTCAATCGATTCGCAACCTAAACAAATCAAAAATCTCTGCGGACCAATCGGCGCAATTTTGTCCTCAATTAGCATTTACTTTTTCGGTCAATCAACCCTGATTCTACTACTACCATTCGGTGCATTCGCCGTAAAATTACTCGTCAATCCAAAATTCGACCAATTGTTTTTACGAACAATCGGATTCGTTTTTATGCTCGTTGGATTCTGCGGTCTCTGCGGACTATTCGCAAATAAACTAATCGGATTCCCACTCGCAACCGAAATTCCGGGTGGCTTAATCGGCTCACTCGTCGCCACAACTCTCGACCGAAACGTCGCCGTCGTCGGTAGCGTAGTTTTACTCTTCAGTCTAATCGTCGGCGGCTCCATCCTCTTCGCCGACAACATACTCCTACAACTCGCAATACTACTAATCGCCTTACTCAAAAACTCGTCCGCTAATCAGTCAACCGGAAATCCTCCGCCAAGTTCGCCCAGTCCGCAAAGTCCAAATCACGATTCGTCGAAAATTACAAATCGTCAAACCGATCAATCAACGTCGTCCGCTCAATCAATTATCGCGTACAACATAATTCCAGACCGCGATAACAGCAGACCAATCGTAAGACACCACGACCCAAATTCCGTAACAATTAAAAATAATCCTAACGCCAACTCTAAACAAATTATCACGCCAAATAATTTTCGTACAATTAATGAAATTACTACAAACAATAAAATCCCCACGACCAAAAATATTTCACGCGATTATAAATTGCCGTCCGTAGAACTTTTAACTAAACCAGAAATCTACAACGATAACGACCTCCTCGAAGAATCAGAACATCAAGCGATACAAATCGAAGAAGTCTTTAAAACTTTTAATTTGCAAGTCGAAGTAGTTGACGTACAAACAGGACCAACAGTTTCTCAATTCGAATTACAACTCGCAAAAGGATTGCGCATTAACAAAATTCAACAACTCGCCGACGACTTGGGCTTGGCTTTAAGAGTTCCAAAAGTTCGCATCGTCAATCCGATTCCGGGCAAAAATACGCTCGGCGTCGAATTGCCTAATAAAAATCGGCGAATCGTGCGTATGCGCGAACTCATTGAAGAATCGCCCGAATCATGGCAGTCGCTAGGCATCCCGTTTTTTCTCGGTAAAGACGTCTCCGGCAAACCAATGATCAGCGATCTCGCAACTTTGACTCACTTGCTCATCGCAGGTCGAACCGGCACGGGGAAAAGCGTCTGCCTCAATTCAATCATCGTCTCAATACTAATGACGCGCACGCCAAACGAAGTTCGGATGATTATGATCGATCCAAAAAGCGTCGAGCTTAGTCCGTATCAAAAAATTCCGCACTTAATTCACCCCGTCGTTATCGATATGAGCAAGACCGAAGCCGTGTTGTCTTGGGTAGTTGACAAAATGGAAGAACGCTACAGACTACTAAATGCGGCGCGAGTCGTACACATAAACGATTACAATAAATTGTCAGAAGTTGAATTAAGACAACGAATGGAACTCGTCGATTGCAGCGATGAAGAATGGCAAATAGCGCCGAAAAAAATGCCGCGTCTGGTGATAATAATCGACGAGTTCGGAGACTTGATGTCGTCAGTTACGACAAAAGGCGTAGAAGATCATATCGTTAGACTCGCTCAAAAAAGTCGAGCGGTCGGAATACATCTTGTTCTGGCGACTCAAAAACCAACCGTTGACGTAATCACCGGACGAATCAAATCGAACTTGCCCGCGCGAATCTCATTCGGCGTAGCAACTCGAAACGATAGCATGGTAATTTTAGATCAAACCGGCGCAGAAAGATTACTCGGACTCGGCGATTTGCTGTTTCTCAATTCAGATAAAAACGAAATTGTGCGCGGTCAAGGTACGTTTGTCGATAGAGACGATATCGACGAAATAGTAAACGAAATCAAAACAGATACGCCAGACTTCATCGACGAATTAACCGAAATCGACGGCAATAATTCAGATTCGTCTAATAATTATAATGTCGGCGGAGGAATCGCAAATCGCACAAAACGGAAAGACGATAACGCATACGCAGAAGACGACCAACGAGATGAATTATACGAAAAAGCCGTAGAATACGTTATCGGAGAAGGACGCGGTTCGACGTCTTTATTGCAACGAAAATTATCAATCGGATACGGACGCGCAGCAAAAATTATAGAAATGATGGCAGCGGAAGGAATTGTAGGTCCGTATAACGGGTCGCAAGCAAGAGAGGTTATTATGACTCTAAACGATTGGTATAGATTGTCGGCAAAAAGAGGAAATCAATCGGGAAATCAAACTGGGGCGAGGGCGTTTTTATCGAATGATAACGACCGTAATAATTACGCCGGTCAAAGGACAACGTCAAAAGTTTTGTCTGACGTGTTAGCAGGAGAACGAATAAAAACATCGCCAAAAAACGGAAACGGAAACGGAAGACAAACAGACATCAACGCAGGTTCGATAAAAAATTCTAATATTATCAGACCGGCAATTCCAGTATCGTCTGACTTAAATGTTGCGTCGGATTATCGCAATAATAACGATTATTTCGATCCTACCTACGATAACAATGAAAACAATAAAGAAAATTATGACGACGGTTTCGAGTTCGCATCGTGATTATCGGCAGATTTTTTTTGACGCCCTAGTTAATTTATTTTGATGAATTTGATAAACTATAGAAAACGACACGAAAAATTATAAAAAAAACTAACAATTACTAAAAATAACAGGAGAGTTAAAAATGGCTAAAGAACAAAAAACTGTAGAGCCGATTGCAGTCAATCCGGCGGAGACAGAGCCGCCAAAATCAATATTTGGATCGCGGTTGATAGTGATTTTATCGCTGATTGTTTTGGCGTTGGCGCAGATGATTATTATGTACATGATGTTGCCGAATACAAAGCAAATTGCCGAAGATATAACCAATACAATTCCTAAAGTACCGGAAACATTAGAAATAGAACATCTTTCGCCTCAACCGGTCGCTATGGTTGACACTCGTAATTGGGTCGAGAAAAAACTAGGCGAACCATTTAAATTTCAAAATAAAAATAAAACCGATCCGACTGTTTACGATCAATTTAACGTAACAATAACAGTTCGCGTCAATAGAAAAGACGAATCAAAATTTGATAGAATCGTAGCAACAAGAACAGAAAAACTTCGCGATATTGTTTATACAGTATTAAGAGAAGCAACAGTAGATGAAATCACTATGCCAAGTATGTTGATAATAAAACAAAGAATAATGTTACACATCAATCAAGAACTAGGACAACCTTTTGTTAAAGAAGTCTTATGCACAGACATGAGTTTCAGCACTTCGTGATAATAAGGTAAAATCGCGGAGGAATTTTTGTAACAATTTATGTTTATTTCTAAACCTAATTGTCAGTCAGCTTTGTTGTAAC
>JAITAZ010000664.1 GCA_031283825.1 Planctomycetaceae bacterium
AAAATTTATTAAAGTTTATTATTTTATCCATTCATGCCTAATAGGAAAATAAATTAAATTTAATATCAGACTTTTTTTCAGAATATTTTAAACAGCGAATTGGTAATTGGGGAAACCGCTACGCGACTTTAATAAAATTTGAATTATTAGATAATCTCTAAAAATTAATTTTAAACCACAGAGAACACAGAGAACACAGAGAAAATTTTAATTTGAATCAAAGCATAATTTAAATTTATTAAAGTAACAATTTGGATTTAAATCAAAATTTAATTTAATTTTTTAAAAATATTCACTCTGTGAACTCTGTGTTCTCTGTGGTTAATAAAAAAAAGAGTTTTTAGAGATTCCCTATCTTCGTTTTGAATTTTGCGAAAAGCGGGAATGACGTTGTATATTGGCGTCAACAATTGACTCTACGGCGTCGTTCCAGCTTGGGATATTTTTATGCGCTTGTGCAAAACTTAAACGTTCTGCGTCTGAAACGACTCCATCGCCGCCGTATTCGTCGATGTAATCTGCGTCGTCAGCACCGAACTCATGAGATACCGACGATGAATAATCAGAATAATGTTGTTGACTTTGATGAATCGTCGAATATTGCGAATTATTGTAACGAATATTATCGTTTTGCAGATCTGGAATATTTTTGTTGTCGTTTTGTCTTCTTCCTCGCGTAAACTGTTCTTCTGTCGTTGATTGTCGTGATTGATACGATTGCGGCGGCATTGTCGTATTAGGTCTATTTGTTCCGGCGGAATTTATTCCATTGCCCGATCTCGTATCATTACCGTTGCTGACAAAACGCGAACCTCGTCGTCCTCGTGTCGGTTCGTTGTTCTTTCCTGTCGAATTATTTGTTGAATTTGTCCATTTTTTGTCGGTATTATTTCCCGAATCGCGATTTCCTGTTCTTGTGTTGTTATCTAATTTATTGTTCCCGTAATGACGATTATTAGGATAACGACTGACGCGACCATGATAAGTAGGAATAGTAGGTTCGTCGTCGAATTGCTGTTTGTTTTGCGGTTCTGTCGGCGGTTCGTTTTTTGGTTCTTCGCGCGGTTCTCCTAGTAGCGACGCGAGTCGTCGTTCTTCTTCGTTTTCAACTGAAGTGCCTTCGCCGAACAAGCGTTTGAATGCTTCCGTTTCTTCTGTCTCTGTCGGCAAAACGTCGGCGAACAGCGATTCTGGATTAATTCGCTGCGTAGAATAATATTCAGCGTTTTTCTCCGCCGGCGGATTTGATCGATCTGCTGTTTGTCGTTGGTTAGTTGTATTATTGTAACGATAATCTTGATGCGAGGTTTTATAACGCGGAACTTTGGGATGATTGCCTTGAAACTTGGTTTGTTGTCTGGCGTTTTGCGATTCGTTATTATTGGCGGTGTCGTTTGCAACAGGTTTGCCGCCTAGTTTACTGATTTGCGATGCGATTTGTCGTAGCGGGTCGAAAACATCTTTGTTTGCATTCGGCGGATTGCTAGATTGATCTTGTTGAACTGTAGGCGTCGATTGAGTATGCGCTTTATAAAGAGCTTGAGCGTGCGGCGGTAAATATCGTCCGTGCGGCGTGTGTTCGCGTTCGGATTGAGAGTTTCCGCTGGTATTTTGGGGTTTGTCGTTTTTGTATTCGTTACGTTCGACGTTGTTATTATTGTTATTATTATTGTTGCTATTGTTGTTGTCGTCGGTTGATTTTATTGCGTTATCGTTTTTGGTACGTGCGCCGAAGATATTTATTTGTTGCAATCGACCAAAAAACGATCTCTTAACCGATTCAGGTTTAACGGGTTCAGAATTATTTGCGTTTGTTTCAATTGATTGAGATTTCAGCGAATCATAAGTCTGATTGTGAGTTTGATTTTTTGTAACGTTAATGTCTGTAATTTCTGTTGAGTTGTTTGAAACGGTATTTTCTGCGGAGATTGAATTCGTTGGAGAAAGCTCGGAGACGTTTGAGGTCGTAGCTGTTGTAACGTTTGTATTTATTGTAACGTTAATTTCCGGCGAGTTTGTTTCGGGTTCTAAAATTCCTGCGCCGAAAGTTGATTTATGAGCCGGAACGCGCGAAGCAGGTTTAGGAGTCGACGGTTTACTGAAATTATTAGATAAATTACCGGACGGTTTAGATGTTGTCGAACTCGTGAATGTCTTTTTTTGATCCAAAAATTGTTGATTACCGGATTCTGTTACGTTTGGAGTCGATATTGTTGATGATGCCGTTGGCGTTGAGGTCGTCAACGTTGATGCTGTCGGCGGCGATGATAATGTTGACGTCGTTGGAGTTGACGTCGTTTGCGTCTCTGATATTGAGTTTTGTGTTGATTCAGTTTCAGATGATTTTGCGTTGTCGGATTCGGGCAGGACCATGAGTTCATTTCTGCTGTTGTTATTATTTACTGTAATATCAGTATTATTTTCAGCTTTATCATTATTTTTTGAATCGTTTTTGATTTCGATTCCGAGATCGGTTGCTAGTAACGACCAGCGATCATTATTTGAATTTTCCATTGATTTAATTATTGTTAGGCGTAGCGAGGATAATTTGCCAAGTAATTTTAAAATGTTTTTCAAAATTGAATTGATTGTGCAAAATTCCTATTATTTAGTTTTTATAAAAAATCTTACGTTTTTTGAGGTTAATAATATGGTAACCGTTCACGCGCAAGAGAAAAAATTTCTAAGCCCTGAAAGGGCGTAGGATTTTTTCTCTTGTACATGAACGATTACAAAAATCCTTTAATTCCGAATTTTAAACCGTGAACGTTTTAAAACCGTGAACGGTTACAATAATATTATATTTTTCTTTTGTGTGTGAACGGTTATATTTTTGGTAACTATTTGTATCAATGACGAGTCTCATTGTGGGCGGCGGTAATTTAGCGGTAATTTAGAATAAGAGCTAACGTTTGTAGGTTCTTAATTGTAACCGATTGTTGCCGAAAGAAAACTAGCCCCAGATTAATTCCAAAAAATTGTTAATTTTTCAGTAACTCATATTACGCAGTATTTGTCCGTCAGTAGGCGTTTATTGATCAGATAGGCGACCTAGGTTCGCCTACCTGATCGGGGGTTATTTTACATCGAGGGATTATTTACTGAGCAGCTTCAAAAGCCGCATGGTACGAACTAAAAAAATAGTAATCGTTCACGGAATTTTTTATTTTGTAATCGAAAAATTAAAACGTGAATATTTACAAATTAACAAACGTAGAGACGCAATGCCTTGCATCTCTATTGTTCGATCAAAAGCTCATCGATAGAGACGCAAAGCATTGCGTCTCTACATCTGGTATAGTAATTCAAATCCGAATTTAAAAAACCGTGAACGGTTACGAAAAAATAATATGGTTTTTAAATCCAAAGATAATTTTTTTGGGGGACATTGGGGACAAAGGGGACGTTGGGGACGTTCTTGTTTAAAATCTGGGATTAACGACTCGGTGGGGACAAAATTTGAAGAAAAAATTTCTCTTTTAAAAAAGGTCGCGTTGCCGAAGGCAACGATAAAATGGATTCAACAATAATTAAAATCAATTCAGATTTACCGTTGGCTAACGCCGACGCGACCTTTCGGCGAAAGGTTGCGAACCTACGGTCGCCTACCTGAGTCGGCGGTCGCCTACCTGAGTCGGCGGTCGCCTACCTGATCTGGGGTAGCAAGTGCGTAACATGAGTTACTAAGTCCTGCAAGGACGACACTTGATAACGCAAAAAAATTGTATCTCGTTCTGAATATCAAGT
>JAITAZ010000174.1 GCA_031283825.1 Planctomycetaceae bacterium
TTATTCAGTAATATATCAGTGGAATTTTTGTTTTGTTTATTGAGTCCCTCAATCTTTGATGTTAAACTATCATGTCCCCTTTGTAGTCGCCTTAAAATAATATGATTCTTGAAGGAAAATAAAAGTCAATGGTATTTTTTTAAGGGAACAATAGGGACGATGGAGAAAAAGGAGACAATTTGACTTAAAATCTGGGTTTAGAGTCTCAAGAGATAAGACAAATTTTCCGCTGAAATATTAACCTAATTTTTTAATTTTCATACTAACACAAATCGGCTCTTAGATACGTTGGAGAATCGAAAGTAATACCGGGTTTGATTTTTTTAATTAAGACTTCTTCCGAATCTGCAAAAAGCGGCGAAATTTCTATAGGCGTTTTCGGCATAACAATTGCTCCGGCGGCTCGTAGCCAACTTATAAATTGCGA
This sequence comes from Planctomycetaceae bacterium, assembly GCA_031283825.1. Classification (GTDB taxonomy): domain Bacteria; phylum Planctomycetota; class Planctomycetia; order Pirellulales; family Thermoguttaceae; genus WRKP01. The sequence goes on from JAITAZ010000174.1 coordinate 428, forward strand.
TGTCATCTGACATTGAACCTGTTCAGGCGAATGAGTCGCCGCTCCGCTCTCGTTCTTTAACGGCGCATAATGATTCGCTTCGTCAACCTCGACCACAATTGCATTTTTTGCATACGGCAGTAAATCAAAAATAAACCGCTCAAACTTAACAGCATTAGGAGACGTCGGCTTGACAATCGTACCAGAACTAATATCAATAAACGGCGTTTTTTTTCTTGCCGTATGAAAATGCAACTTGTCGGCTGAATTTGTCATCTGCTCAAGAAAATCTAAATCGAAAGCATGTATAGCAGTATTGCCCGCCCAAATATGCAAAGAACCATCAGGGTTAGTTCGTCTGGCAATTTCATCCGGCAACTCGATATATTCAATCATGTGCAACGATTCGCCAATACGAACAACATTACCGCATTTTTCTGTCGGGTCTTTTTTCCGTATAACCTGCGTGGTAAATTCCGAACCGCTCAAAATATGATAACCCATAAATTCCGGCGAACACGTCTGAGCAAGCGGATTGTCAATTTGATTGTAATACAAATATTTCACGCCGCGACTTTTGAAAAATTCAAATACCGATAAATTCTTGTCCGATTGTTTTCGCGTCATTGCCGCCAACATTCCGCCGTGTCCGTCTGGATTAAGCGAAATCGAATACTGGTTTTCTAATAGAATTTTTCCATCAGTTTCGTTTAATGTCGGCATTGTTCCTTGACAAAAAAGAAAAACGTCGGCTGGATCGAATCCGAAATAATCGTTTTGTTCAAGCGATTCTAAAATTTCAAAGTGAGTTGCCGGACTTGTCATCACGGCAAACGGAATATTAAAACCGACCCGCCGCGAAATCGCAATTATCTTTTCAAAATGAATCTGAATCAACAACGTTCCCGCAACAACTCCGATTGGAAAAAGTCCTTTAGGATGCTGAAAACCAAGCCGCGTGCCTTGACCGCCAGCAACAAGAATCGCACCAACTTTGCCTGAACGATTTTTCGTACAAAAATTTTTTTCCTGATTAGAATTTTCAAGACTACAATTTTCTCGATTGAAATTTTCATCGCCCGAAAGAGCAACATTGCCTGCAACTATTGCCTCTTGAGACGTTATAGGTTTCAACGCAATACAAGAAGATAAATTCCTAACTGTAGAAAATTTATAACCATAGGGATCAGCAGATTTATCAGCTAGATCAAGAGTCCGAGTCGGGTGATTCCGATTAACATAAAGCAATTCAAGTAACGGAAAATCAATAGATTCAATTTGCACCGACAAATGCCGACGCTGCTGAGGCGAAAGATTATCCCAAAAAGTAAGCAAATGTTCTTGACCAAACGGTTTTAAAATATTTAAAAGTTTATTTTTCATTTTAAATTTATACAGATCGCACTATGAATTTCGGCAAATTAAAGACATAAAAACCTGCCTGCTTTTCGACAGGTAAGCAAGCGGCTCTATCCGAAAATTCAAGTGTGAACAGTTTATAATATTTTGGTAACTAATCAGAAGAAATTTTTGTAATTATTCGTAGATAGGCAACCATTAAATCGGCGGATCGGTAGGCAATCTTTCGTTGCAAGATCGCCTACCTAAATGAAATAAATATGTACAAAAATTAAAAAACGTCTTAATTAAATGCCGTAGCGAATTCGCCAATTGACACGCAAGTTGCGGCAAAATCTATGAGTTCGTCGAGTTGGTCGAGATCGTTGACGTTCATAATTTGTTGCTGTAGTTTTTTCGGAGGCTCTTGAAATCGACGAGTTAAAACCCGTATTATGTCTTCAGCTCTAGCTTCTGCTCTAGCTTCTGCTCTAGCTTCAGCTAGACCTTCCGCTTTGCCTTTAATTATTCCTTGAGCTTCACCTCTTTTTATGTATCTTTTTAGCATTACTGAGCCGGTAGGGCTTTGTTCTAGGGCTTTCATTAGTTTTGTATTCACTTTAATTTCTCCTTTTTTAATTTTATTTATGTTTATTGATAACAACCACTGGACATATTCCGCAAAAAGATAGTCGTCTTTGCGCAGGGTACATTCTCTGGCTAAAGCGTCCAGACGCTTTTGTGATAAATTATTTTCTAACTCCGTTAAACGACTATACGATTTTTTAGGTAATTGATTTAATACTGCTATTGTCGAATAAATCTCAGAACCAATAATAGTATAAATTCCCGGCTCAACATTTTCAACAGACCATTTTCTAGGCAAACTCTCTATCGCCTCGCGAGGGAAACGAGAAGGCAAAAATAAGGCAGATATCGATTTTCGCGATATTTTCTCTTTATCGCAATATTTATAACACTCGTTAATCAATCGCATAATATCTTCAAACGATAATGTAGCCTTTGGTGCTTTATATTCGCAAAACGTAACGTCACGCATATATTTAGCAAGTCCAATTTGAGCTTTATATTCAGTTTCAACATCATTGTCTTTGACTTTATCGGAAGATTTTACTTTTTTGATAAGCATATCAATAATAGAGGTAGAGGGTATCTGAAATTCAGGCACAATTTCATAATTACAATTGCTCTCTTTTAGATCAAGTTGAAGCGCAGTCCTAAATCCATGATGCCAATAAGTCTTTCTTTGAGAGGACTTCGTTGGCTTCTTTTTATTATCAGCAGATTTTTTCTTGTCGTTTGCAACCGACTGTTGTTTTTTACGTGTTGTCATGATTACTCAAAAAAATTATTTCTGCAATTAAATTTATAATCTTATCACATCAATTGTTGTAATAATAGTTGAAAAAGTAAAAAACAAAAAGTCTTTTGATGCGTCTGAAATTAAATTCCGACAAAAAACAGATAAAAAATTTACCCGCCGCGTTACGGCGGGCTAGAAAATATTGGCAACTATTCGCTCTGAATAGTTGCCCGTGAAATGTCTCGCAACCGAGACGCCAAAAAGTTCTGTAACTATTTAGAAGCCGTCTTTTTGGTTTTGTAAGACACGTTGCTGAATTTTGATTTAAATTTTTCAATACGTCCAGCCGTATCGACATATTTTAGCTTGCCCGTGTAAAACGGATGACAAACATTACAAATATCTACCTTGAGTTCCGGTTTGGTCGCACGAGTTTTGAACTTATTCCCACAACCGCACGTTACTTGAGCCTCGACATATTTCGGATGAATATTTTTTTGCATTTTAACCTCGCGTAAAAAATTATTTCTAACTTGAAATTTAACTTAATTTAACCTAAACTTAAATTGATTGACAGTTATACGAACAACGCTTGTCCGCCCCAATCAATTTGTTCTTTATTTCGTCAAAATTTGAATTGTCGAAATTACGCAACCCGTCAATAATCGAGGGCGTAAAACGTTTGTCGAAATAATAGAATCGGGGCGAGAGGATTTGAACCTCCGACTTCCTGCTCCCAAAGCAGGCGCGCTAGCCAGGCTGCGCCACGCCCCGTCTTTTTTAATTCGGAATTCGGAATTCGGAATTCGGAATTCGGAATATATCCGTAAAACGAATTATAAATCTTCGTCGAATTCACTGCCGACACGAAAAGGGCAAGAGTTTAACCGATAAACAAATTTACGCAATTACCCCCTTTCTAAAATTCTGAATACAAAATCGTTTTTAAACGCCGATTATTCGGATTAGATAGATAAACGCGGATAACGCAAATGAAACAAACGTTTATCAATATAATTTGCGTGTTTAAAAAATGATTTTGTATTCTGAATTTTCAAAGGTTATTTTGGGGAAATTGTGCAAACGATTTGTCTGTTTGCTTTTTTGGGCGGCGATTCTATTTTTCCTACTTCGTCAAGGGCGGCGACCATTTTATTTAATACTTTTGCGCCTTCTTCCATGTGAGCTAATTCTCGTCCTCTAAACTTTACGGTAATTTGCACTTTATCTTTGCTCAATAAGAATTCTCTTGCTTTTGCCACTTTAACGAGAATATCGTGTTCTCCTGTTTTTGGGTGCAACCAAACTTCTTTTGTTTTAGATTGGTGGACGTGTTGTTTTGTCTGTTTCTTTTTTTGCTGATACCTGAATTTGCCGTAATCCATGATACGGCAAACGGGCGGTTTGCTATCTGTTGCGACTTCAACAAGGTCAAGTCCCATCGACCTTGCCCTATTTAGTGCTTCCGCCGTATTTATTACCCCGAGCTGTTCTCCGTCGGCTGATACCAACCGAACTTGCGGCACGCGAATCATCTCGTTGATCCGCTGTTTGCCATTTGCCGCCGCTGACGCCTTAACGTCTTTCTGATTGTCAATCCTCCTCAATACCATTAGGTTCTCCGGTTTTTTTAACTTTTAATAAACTCAAAATTATTAAACTGCACTTAAATTTCCAGTTAAAGCCGACAATTTACCTATCGGCTTTTACGCTCTCACGCTGCTGAAATTCTTTGTGAAAGTTGATATAAATAATTTCGAGTACAAACTACTTCACGTTTTCAAATTCAGAATTCATAATTCGGAATTATTTTTTTCTTTATTTACGAATTACACAAATTAACGATTATCTTGTTTCGTGTTGTCTGAATGTAAAACGTTACACAAAATAAGCAAGTAAGATAATCAATAACTTCAAAAAAACAATAAGGGCGAGAGGAATTTCGGAATTGTTTTTTAAACCGGATTATTCGGATTTGACGGATAAATGCGGATAATGATGACAATTTTATTGTTTATGAAGTTATTTAATTTATTTGTTTTGTTTTTTGTCTTTCTTGATTCTACTTTATTTGTTTAAGTTTTGTTTATATTCAAAAGCGTCATTTGTTTTATTTGGTGTTTATCCGTCAAGTCTGAATAATCCGTTTCTTCCTATGTTCTTCCCCATTTTTTGTTATTTTCGTTGTATTTATCTGATAGTTTTTGGATAGTTTTTAGTAATTCGTCTCTATCGATGGGTTTTGTTAGAACGGCGTCGCAACCTGCGTCTTTTATTTCGTTTTCGCTTCCGAAATTTGCGGTTAGCGCGAGAATAGGTTTATTGAATCCTCTTTTTCTTAATTCTTTTGTTGATTCGAAACCGTCCATTACTGGCATTTGCATATCCATTAAAATGATATTGAAACCTTCGCCTAATTCTTCGCTTTCTATAACTTTTTCTATAGCGATTTTTCCGTTTGCCGCTGTTTCTACTTTCGCGCCTGCATCGATTAATTTTGCTTCTGCAACTAACAAATTCACGATTCCGTCGTCCACCACCAACGCTTTGTATCCCGAGAGCGGCAATGAACGATCGGTCTCTCCGTCCAAACTATCCATCTTTGACGAATTAACCGCGTCAATAAAAGTACTGAGAATAGTATTGGGAAACGGCGATCCGGCTGGATTTTTAACACGTCCTGTTGGCGTCTGATTTCCGATTTGTGAAATTTGCGATGAATTAAAAACTGCGTCGTCTGGTAATCTAATCGGCAGAATCAACGAAATTTTACTGCCTTTTCCGAGTTCGCTTTCGAGTAAAATATTTCCTCTCATTAGTTGTGCTAATCCTCGTGCGATTCCTAGTCCTAAACCGGTTCCTCCGTATTTTCTTGTAGCTGTTTCGTCAACTTGGGTGAACGGTTTAAATAACGCGTTTATTTGTTCTTGAGACATTCCGATTCCTGTGTCGATTACGTCGATACAAATCAATGAAACGTCTGGAAATGCCGATTGGATTCCTGAAAGCGTCTGCGATAAATTACCTGTTGTCTGTGAAACCGCGAACAAAGACGAAATTGAATTTTGCAACTCAGCTTGTTCCGTGTTCTGCGATCCAAAAAAACTTGTTGCGAGTTTCGTCAAAAATGACTTTTCCGTATCAAGTCTAATTGCGTTTTGTGTTTCGTTTTTTTTCGCCGGAATAAGTCGACAATTAACCTTGACATAACCTCGTTCTGTAAATTTTAGCGCGTTGCCGATTAGATTGATTAAAACTTGACGTATTCGCGTCGGGTCTCCTAAAATTAACGGCGGAATTTTATCGTCGAATTCGACTAAAAAATCGACTTCTAAGTTTTCTTCGATCCGTGATTGAAAGGTTTTTTGAATATCGTTTATGACTTTTTTGATTGAAATCGGCGTCATTTCGAGCGAGATTCTGTTTGAATCTAGCTTTGAAAAGGTGAGTACGTCGTCGATAATTGACAACAGGTCTTTTCCGCTTTTGCGAATAATGTCAATAATTTGCTTTTGTGTCAACCTTACTTTTTCTCCGGTCATGCTTGCTGCCAGTATGTCGGCGCAACCTAGAATAGCGTTCATTGGGGTTCTGATTTCGTGTCCCATGTTTGCGAGAAAATGACCTTTCGCTTGTACGGCAACTTCCGCTTCTCGTCTTGCTATAATGAGTTCTGTAATGTTTTTTTCTAATTCGATTGCGTAAGCGGTCAAACGTTTTTCCGACTTTTGATGTATAAACAAGAAAACCTGTATTCCAAAAAATAATATTAGAAAAAGACCAAAAAACCAAGTGGGCCAAAATTGAGATTCCCGAATACTTTCAACCCATTCTTCTCCCCAGAAATCGACGGCAAGTACGGCTTCGACGATTCCGTTTGAATCGTACATTGGTTCAGCCGCTGTAATCCATAAGCCCCATTCGTCGTTAACGGGTTTGTCGTTGAAACCTGATTTTCCTTGAAAAGCGTCGCGGATTTCGATAACGGAGTATTGATCTGTATCGTAAATTTCGCCGTTACGGACTTCGGCTTCTCTCTTATCGGATTCAAGGTTTCCTGTGTCGCCGATTTTATCGTCTTTATTTAAGTCGGCTGCCGGACAGAAAACAAACACTAGTTTATTGTCCGGCGATTGACGAAACGTATAAATCGACGCCGCCGACTTAATGCGTTTTTGCCATGACGACATTATGTTGATTATTTTGACATATCGAGGATCGTCTCGTTTGGTTTCCGACGTAATTTCTTCGTGACCCATTTGCTGAATTGCGGTGGCAAATGATTTAGATAGACTTGATAATTCTTCTTTTTTCAGATTCTTTGCTCTTTCGGACGCCGCCCAGATACAAAGCGAGCCTAAAATAAAAATCACAATTAAGACAATCCAAGATAGAATTAAATATTTCTTTTTAAGCCGATAAGTAGAAACTGCCCCGAATGTCAGTCCGAGCATAAGCAAAAGCGACCAAACAATCAGCGTTATCACGAGCCAATAATCATGCGCAAACGTGCTGAGTTTTATGTAAGATTCAGCTATATTCTGCATGATTGAGCTAAACAGAGGATCAAAATAAATCACGGTTCTAATGGTTTTAACAACTTGCAAGTAAAATTTCGTCGAGTTATACAACTCACGCTATGAATTTCGCCGACTAGTTAAAAAGCCGACTTTCTAATATAGGTAACTAATAGTTAAGTTGTAGGCTTTAACCGAAAATTCAAATACAAACAATTTAAAAACGAAAAAAATATCCAAACGGGTATTAGTATAAATCTCGTTTCAGTTTTTTCAACAACCCACATTAACAACAAGAAAATTCGATTTTAATGATTTTAATGAATATCTAAAAAAATTGTAAACTATCAGTGAAAAACTTGGTAACCGTTAACGGGTTTTTAAATTTGTTTTTGTGAATTGATCAATCGTTGTACGTATTTTGCTAGAATATCGGTTTCGATATTTACTTTATCGCCGATTTTGAGTATTCCTAGCGTTGTTTTTTTCAGCGTGAAAGGAATTAACGCGACGCTAAACAATTCGTTTTCGCATTTTACTAACGTTAGACTCACGCCGTCAACTGTAACTGAACCTTTTGACGCCATTTGAACGGACAAATCTGGCGATATTTTGAAATAGTAATCTTGCCAATCTCCCAAGTCGTCGATTTGTATCAACTCGCCTTTGCCGTCGATATGACCAGAAACAAAATGACCTCCAAGACGATCTCCAATCGACAAAGATCGTTCAAGGTTAATTCGACTTCCAACTACTAATTCTCCAAGATTTGTACGAGCAAGCGTTTCTGGTCCAGCTTGAAATTCAAATTTATTATCGGATTTCCCGACAACTGTTAAACAACAACCATTGACCGCAACGCTATCGGCAATTTCAATTGATTGACTAATAAACAAATCGTCAATCTCAAGACGGCGTCCAACGCCTTCTTCTTTCAATCCTGTTACAAGTCCTAAAGACTCGACTATACCTGAAAACATAAAATACCTAAAGTTTAAAAATAAAGTAAAAAAATTTTGTAACCGTTCACGGAAATTTTTTTATCGAAAAATTAAAGCGTGAATAGTTACAAATTAACAAATGTAGAGACGCAATGCCTTGCGTCTCATTGTTCGATCAAAAGTTCACCGATAGAGACGCAATGCCTTGCGTCTTTATTTTTCTCGAAAAGCTTTTATCATTAGCGGGATTACTTGTTTTAAATCTCCCACGATGCCGTAGTGAGCGATTGAAAAAATCGGCGCAGAGCTATCGGAGTTGATAGCGATAATTTTTGCTGAATCTTCCATTCCGACTCGATGTTGTACCATTCCGCTTATTCCACATGCGATATAAATTGACGGTCTTACGGTTGAGCCGGTTTGTCCGATTTGGTGTTCTGCGCTGATAAAGCCGGAATCGACGGCGGCTCTACTTGCGCCGACAGCTCCTCCAAACAGATTTGCCAATTCGAATAGTAACTCAAAATTTTCTTTGCTTCCGACGCCTGCGCCGCCGGCTACAATTACTCGCGCGCCTTTAAGATTTATCCGGCGTTTTTGTGTTTCGCGTTTAATTACTTCGACTGCGTTTAAGCCTAGTAATTCTTCAGTTTTTGTTGATTCGGAATCTTTAAGGTAGAACTCTCGGATGATGTTACCGTGTCGATTCTGGTCTGCTTCAGGAATTGGAAAAACGCCTTCGCGAACTGTTGCCATTTGGGGTAATTTGTCGTAATTTACTATTGTTGCCACGATGTTGCCGCCAAAAGCGGGACGAATTTGTAAAAGCAAATTTTTATGAACGGTTCCGTTTTTTTCTGTAATGTCTGATATATCGAGGTTGGTGCAATCTGCGGTCAATCCGCTTTGGGTTGCCGAAGCGACTCGCGGAGCAAGATCGCGTCCAAGATTACTCGCGCCGTATAAAACTATTTGCGGACGATATTTCTTGATCAATTCAACGACTACGTAAGAATAAGGACTACTACGAAAATTCGTCAAGCGTTTATCTTCGACGAGATAAACGTTGTCGATTCCGTGTTCAAATAATTTTGCAGCAACATTTTCAATGCCGTTTCCGATCAGCACGGCTCCGGTTTTAACGCCTAATTTATTTGCGAGTTCTCGGCTTTTGCCGCAAAGTTCGAGCGATAATTCTTGTAATTCTCCATCTTGAGTTTCAGCATAAACCCAGACCTCTCCAGATTCGTTTTTTTCGACCATTTATTAAAATAATTTGTTTAAAGTTAATTTAATTTTGTAATTATTTCCGCCGGATTTTTTTGTGATTATTTCGGCGGAATTTTTGTAACGTTTAAACTGGTAATATATCAGTAGAATTTTCCGAAACGTATTTTAACAGTTTCCGCAAACCTCATTTAAAACCTAATTTTTCTTACTATTGTTTAAAACCTCAGTAGCAATGAATCCCCCCAAAACCAACCACATTACCTCATTTCATTATTCGTTTACGTTTTTAATGAGGTAATGAGGTTGGTGTGGGGAGCGTCTTTGGCTACTGAGGTTGTTTTGTTCGGAAAAATGAGGTTGAAAATTAGGTTGGTTGTACAATATTCATACGTGTTAAAAATATTCCACTGACATATTACTTAAACTGTTCTTGATTGAATTTTCAGTTAGCGGCGTTGATAATATAAATTCCCGATTCCGATTTTTCAACTACCCATCTTTTCGGCAATTTTTTGATAACTATTCAGTCGTGATATGAACAATCTGGCGATTCGGACAGGTACTGTACAAATCTAATTGATCGTCTAAACTACGAATCCTAAATTATTCGAGTTTGAATTTGCATCGTTTGAGTTTATCAATTTCTCCGCCAGATTTATTATCGGCGCAATTATCGGCATTTACTTTTTACTTACAACTACCTACTACTTTCGCGTATTTAATTATGACTAATGTTAAAAATTTTTTAGAGAATATTCGCAAATCGATATTTGCGGAAAACGAAAATTATCAACGTTTGGAATTACCGACGCCGCCAAAAGTTTGGCAAGACGATAATATTGCCAATATTGCCAACGCGAAACAATCCGAAGACGAATTACTATTATTAGAAACATTTTGTCAGAACTTGGAAAAGCTCAACGGCGAATCTGTTTTGTGCGATAATTTCGATAATTTGATTTTGCAAATTGCTAAAATCTTGCGAGAGAGTAAATCAGACGAAATCAAAATAATGATTTCATCTCATCTGTTAGTTCGTCGAGTTGCGGAAAATTTACAAGCGGTTCTTGACCAACTATCGGAATCTTCCGACGCTAAAACGCATTTGACATTTTACTCTGAACCTCCCGAAGACGACTTGAATCTTGTGGAATTATCAAGTTGTGATTTTGGATTTGTTTCGGCGGAGGCGTTGTTAGCCGACACGGGCAGCGGCGTATTTCGGGCGAATTCAAGATTTGAAAGATTAGCGATTTATCTACCGCCGGTTTCGATTGTAGTTGTAGGTCGTAGCAAGTTAGAAAGAAATTTACCGGAGGCGTGGAAATATCTAAATACAGAAATAAAAAATCAAAATTCCGGCGAATTCGTAATAGTTACCGGACCAAGCCGAACCGCCGATATCGAAAAAATTCTAATACTAGGAGTTCACGGACCAAAACGAGTCCTGTTTATGATTTATAAAGATGCAAATGAATAATTATCAATTTATAGAAAATAATTTGAATTAACCCGTGCCAGAGTATCGTCAAAATCCATTAACTGGTCAAGCTGTGATAGTGTCTGCTGAGCGTAGCGCTCGTCCGCATCATTTTGATATTGATGCGGGTGATAGCGGTATTGGAGAGAAGAAGTTAGGTTGTCCGTTTTGCGAGGGCAACGAGCATTTAACACCCGGCGAGATTGCGGCTATTCGTGAATCTGGAACGATTGCTGATCAAGCGGGTTGGCGGGTTCGTGTTATTCCTAACAAGTATCCGGCGGTTTGCGATTATTCTGAGATTCCGACGTTTTTGGAATTTCATCAGTATTTTAATTCGTGTGGGTTATCGATTCCTTTGAAGTTGTCTGATCGTTCTGCTCCAGCGTTTGGCGAACATGAGGTTTTAGTTGATACGCCGCGACATGTAGTTAGTGTTTCTGAAATGACGTCGGAGGAAACTGTCAATATGTTTCGGATGTATCGGATGCGTCTTTTGAGTCTTTATTCGTGTGGGCGATGGGTTTATGTGCAGATATTTAAGAATGTTGGTGTAGCGGCGGGTGCGTCGATACCTCATTCTCATAGTCAGCTTATAGCGATTCCGTTTGTGCCGTTATCGAATTTGGAGGAGATACGGCGGGCGGCAGAGTTTCGTGATAGAAAAGGAGGCGAGTGTTATTGGTGTAATTTGTTGAGAAACGAGATCAAAAATACTTCAAGGGTTGTGGAGGAAACGGATTCGTTTGTAGCGATATGTCCTTTTGCGAGTCGATTTGCGTCGGAGGTTGAGATTTATCCAAAACATCACGAAGCGTTTTTAGATTCTTTTGACGACGAGGTCAAGTTGAGAGAATTTTCAGATCTTGTGCGTCGGACTGTATATCGTTTAGAGCGAGTGGTTTTCTGGATAAAGGGCAAGTTGGCGTATAATTTTGTGTTTCATGTTGAGCCTTTTGTTCATGATTTCGGGTCTGATTTATTTCATTGGCGACTTTCGATTTTGCCGAGTTTAGCGAGAGCAGCAGGTTTCGAGTGGGGAACTGGATTACATATCAACCCAATTCCTCCAGAAACAGCCGCAGAAAAATTAAGAGAACAGGTTATAGATAAAACAGATTAAAATAAGCAATTTCTACTCATGTTAAGCAGTAGTTGTCCGTCAGTAGGCGTTTATTGATCAGGTTGATCACATATCTGGTAGGCGACCGTAGGTTCGCAACCTTTCGCCGAAAGGTCGCGTTGCCGAAGGCAACGATAAAATGGATTCGACAATAATTAAAGGTAACTTCTAAAAACTAATTTTATTAGGAACGCGGGCGTCCCGCCTGCATGACAAATGCCTAAATATGCGGTCGAGACGACCGCGATCCTAATAAAAATAAATTTTACATGAGGTTTTTAGAAGTTCCCTTTGGGTAATTTATCGCCGAAATAATTTTTTTCCGTTGCGTCTTTTGTAGATTTTTCTAGAATCTTACGTATCCCCAAGATAATTCGGCATTGTCAGGGATCGCTTTGTGGACGATTAAATCGACGTCTATTCCTGATTCCTCAATCGCTTGAGTCCAATAATCGTAACGAAAATGATCCGTCCATGCGTCTAATCTTGCGCCTAATCTCCATGCTCGCTCAATTACTCTACCAATTCGTCTGTCCGATCTGCACATTAACGCCTCCAACAAACTTGTTTCCAACGTATGATACTTCAACGAAATCCCCGTTCTACGGGACTTGCTCAATAAACGATTATGAATATCACTGAAATATTCCCGCGTCTGCATCCCTGCACGCTCCCACGTTGAATGAGGCTTCGGCACAAAATTCGACACATTAGTCGTTACAACCGGTGAACGTCCCAACAACCGCTTGCCTAAACGCATCACCTCAACCGATAAATCAATAATCCCATCTATGTCCTCAACCGACTCCTCCGGCAATCCACACAAAAAATACATCTTCACCCTGTTAAATCCGCCCAAAAACGCAGATTCACAGCCCATAAGCAAATCCTCATTTGTAATCGGCTTTCCAATCTTACGCCTCATTTCGTCTCGCGCCGCCTCCGGTGCAATCGTCAATCCAGACGTTCGCTCCGTCGTCAAATTTTGCATCGCCGCCCGCAACCTACTATTCACCCGCAAACTCGGCACCGAAATCGATACCCCAAACGGTAAAAGTTCCTCCCTCAAACGAGACGCCAATAAATCAAATTGCGGATAATCACTCGTCGAAAGAGATAATAACGATACCTCGTCACTGCCCGTCGCCGCAACAGATTCACGAGCAATTCGTACAATCGATTCTAAATCGCGAATCCGAATCGGTCGTTTCATCATCGTACTCACACAAAACTTACAACGACCCGGACACCCCCGCATCACCTCAATCGATACCCTGTCATGAACGCACTCTACAATCGGAACTATACGCTTAATCGGCGGCTCAAAACGATTTATATCGTCAATTATCGCCGGATAAATTACCCCCGGTAAACCGCTCTCAATCGGTCGCGGACAACCATACGCCAAATCACCTCGAAACTCCGCCGAATAAAACGACGGCGCAACAACATTCTTAAATCGACGCGCTACCTCAAGCAACGCCTCACGCCGACTCAAATTCCGCCCGCTCATTTTCAACTCCAACCAAGACTCGCAAACTTCCGGCAATAACTCCTCGCCATCGCCAATAAGAAATAAATCAATGAAATCACTCATCGGCTCAGGATTCGACGCCGAAGGTCCGCCGGCAATCACTAAAGGTAATGACATCGTTGTACGCTCGCGGCAATGAATAGGAACACCGCCAAGATCAAGTATCGTTAATACATTGGTAAAAGACATCTCATATTGAAGCGTAAAACCAAGCACGTCAAACTCGTAAAGAGGAGTAAATGTCTCAAGAGAATAAAGCGGCAAACCCTCCCGACGCAACGCCAACTCCATGTCAGGATATGGAGTAAATACCCGCTCGCAAAACCAACCAGAATGATTATTCATTATAGAATACAAAAGTTGAAGCCCATAGTTGCTCATGCCAATCGTGTAAACATCAGGAAACGCAAAACAAAATCGACCGCGAACCTCGTCCCGATTCTTAACAACACTGCCAAACTCACCGCCAATATATTGACCCGGAAGCGATACTCCAGACAATAATATACGCTCAACACGATTACGAAAATCAATATTATTAAATGTATCGTTTGTCATTTTTTTATTAACCACAGAGAACTCAGAGTTCACAGAGAGAATATTTTGTAACCGTTCACGGTTTTTAAAATTCGGATTTGAATTGCTAAACCCAATGTAGAGACGCAATGCCTTGCGTCTCTATCGGTGATCTTTTGATCGAACAATGAGACGCAAGGCATTGCGTCTCTACATTTGCTAATTTGTAACTATTCACGTTTGAATTTTTCGATAAAAAAATAAAAAATTTCGTGAACGGTTACAATATTTTTAAAAATTAAATTTTGATTTAAATCCATATTTTTTTACTTTAATAAATTTAAATTATGTTTTGAGTCCAATTAAAATTTTCTCTGTGTCTTCTGTGGTTTAAAATTAATTTTTAGAGATTCCCTATCGTTCTAATTTTTTATTTTATCGTTTTGCGTTTTTTTAGTATTTCGTTTAACAATTCGGGACGATCAGTTGTGATACTTTCAACGCCCCAATCTAGTAAAATTTTCATCCGTTCAGGATCATTAACCGTCCACGTCCAAACATGAATCCCCGATTCTTTAAGTTTACTTACTAACTTTTGCGAAAGAATCGAATGCGACAAATCAAGAATATTTACGTCAAGTTCGCGACTCTTTTTCAATAAAAAATCCGTCAACTGTTCCGCGTTTTCTTCCGGCGTTCCTTTCGATTTTGGATTTCCTCCGTACAGCCACGCGACGCAAATATTCGGCTCTACATGTCTTACTTCTTTCACGACTCGTTCTGAAAACGCGATAATTACCGTATCTGCAATCATTCCGCGTTTTCGTATTGCGTCTATAACCGGCTTTTCGATTTGTTCCATTTTGATCTCAACAACAGGCGAACATTTTGTGTCTTTAAGCAATTCAAGATATTCGTCAAACGTTGGAACTTTTTCATCTTTAAATTGTTTTCCTTTCCAACTTCCCGCGTCGAGTTTTCGTATTTCGTTGAAAGATAATTTTGTTATGTCGTTATTTTGACCGCCCATTGTTCGCTTTGTCGATTTATCGTGCGAAAGAATCAGAACGTCGTCTGAAGTTTTATACACGTCGCATTCAGCGCCGTTTGCGCCGGCGGAAATAGCAATTCGATAAGCCGCAAGCGTATTTTCCGGCGCAAGATACGACGCGCCGCGATGAGCTACATTCGCCCGATTCAACGTCGGAGGAAAACTCTCGCCAAACGTTAGATCAGTTCGACTAATTATCGTTACGAATAATATAAACGGACAAATCGCAAAAAATATTTTTTTCATTTTTTTATGAATCCTTTTTTGTAACGAAAATTCATTCGCTTAAAAATATAAAAGTTCCTTTTTTATTTGAGACGATAATATCCGGCGTTTTATCATTATTTAGATCGACTGTTGTAACTTGCGTTCCGACTCCGCTGTTGTCGTCGATTTTATGCGGGATAAATTTTGCGTTGTTGTTTTCTCGTTTTAATTCAAACCAGTATAGAACCGCCGGCGCGTCGGCTTCTTTATCGCCTTTTGGACCGTGCGCCCAAAAGCGTTTTCCAGTAACGAAATCGAGCAATCCATCGCCGTTGAAATCTGCGGCGGCGAGCGCGTGCATTTGAGTAATCCGCAAAGCGTCGGAGTTGAAATCAGGTTTGATTGGAATGATTTCGTTGCGTTCCCAAGTTATTTCGGCGTCTTTTTCGTCGTCTTTTTTCTTGAGTTGTTTATGCCAGACAAGACCGTATAAATGACAATGCCACACCGTAACGACATCGTTCAGTCCATCGCCGTTGACGTCGTAAACGAGAATATGCGCCGCTTCGTCCGCGAATTTATACGGGTGAAATTTCCATTGAGATTTAATATCTTCCGGTTGTTCCCACCAACCAGTTTTTTCGATCAAGTCGATTCGTCCGTCGTGATTTATATCTCCGCAACCTAATCCTTGCGTGTATCTTTGGAATCTTTTATCTTTTGGCGAGACGGCGTGAAACGTCCATTCCGGCTGACCGTTTTTGATTTCGTAAGTTGAAAAACCGAGATTTCCGTTTGTGTTGTAAATTAGACTTTTGCCGCTGTCTTTGACAACATCCGTCCAGAGTTGCGATTCATTTCCGACTTCTTTTGGACCCAGATGTTTTTTCCAATGTTCGTTTTTTCCTTGTGGATTTTCGAACCAGTAACCTTGCTTTCCCGGATGAGGACAGACAAACACGTCGTCCCAAGTATCGCCGTTTAGGTCAGTTCCGAAAATGGTAAAATTGTCGGAGTAATTTTCCGGCTTGAATGATTCGACCGGATAGATTTCATGTTTGCGGGTAAATTCCGGCGATTCGTACCAATAAGGTCCAGCGACGACGTCAATTTTTCCGTCTTTATTGAAATCGCCGTAATGCGATCCTTCGGCATAGAATTGATCGCTCAAAACAATTTTCTTAAACGTCGGCTCTTTGGCGTAAACTGTCAATGCAGTTATCGACGTAACAAAAATCAACAGTAATGTTGTAATGCGTTTCATCTTTTTTGAAAGTTTTGAAAGGTTGAGTTTTTTGAAGGTTGAATGTTGAAGGTTGAAGGTTGTTGTAACTATTCTGTTGCAGTATTTTTTTAGGATACATTGTGGACGCACTAGCTTGAAATCTAGAATTAAAGACTCAAAAATAAAACAAATATGCAACTGAATAACTCATGTTACGCACTTGCTGCTCGCGACCCGATCTGGGGCAACAAGTCCCTCTTGAGTCATTAATCACTGATTTCAAACAAGAACGTCCCTACTGTCCCCATTGTCCCCTTTGTCCCCAATGTCCCCCCAAAATATTATCTTTAGGGAACTTCTAAAAACTTTTTTTTATTAACCACAGAGAACACAGAGTTCACAGAGAGAATATTTTTAAAAAATTAAATTAAATTTTAATTTAAATCCAAATTGTTACTTTAATAAATTTAAATTATGTTTTGATTCAAATTAAAATTTTCTCTGTGTTCTCTGTGTCCTCTGTGGTTTAAAATTAATTTTTAGAGATTCCCTAAAATACTTTAATTCCGAATTTAAAATCTGTGAACGGTTACGATTATCTTTTTATTGGTTCGTATGGGTGATCTCTTTTGTTTATTACATTGGCTTCAATTATTTCATCGATATTTCCGACAGACGATTCAGTATCGCTTGGGTCAACTCTTTGAATATCTGCTAGTACGTCTATTCCTTCGACGACGCGTCCGAAAACGGTGTGTCCGCCGTCTAGGTGATCCGTTTTTACAAATGTTAAGAAAAATTGCGAACCGTTTGTATTTGGTCCTGCATTTGCCATACTCAACGAACCGCGAAAATGTTTTCTTGCGTTTGGTGTTTTGCATTCGTCGTTGATTTTATAACCTGGTCCGCCCATTCCGTTGTCTCCGCCTTGTGCCATAAAACACGGCAAAACGCGATGAAATTTTGTACCGTTATAATATTTTTTCTCAACTAGCGAAATGAAATTTGCCACTGAATTTGGTGCTTCGTTTTCAAATAGTTCTAAAACGATTTTTCCTTTGCTTGTTTTTAATTCAACTCTTGGCAATTTTGTTTTTGGGTCTTTGTTTGCTTCGGTTTCGGCAGAGCGAATATTTTTTTCTTTTTCCCAATCTGCTTTCATTTCTGGGATTTTTTCGCTCCACATAATGAAATTTCTTGCCATAATTTGTTCGTGCGACATTTGCTCTCCGGCTTTTTTTGGTTTTGTCGATTGCAAAGTTTTTAAGTATTGTTCAAACGACTTATTTTCTTTTGCGATTTTCAACCATTCTGCCGCTTCGTCGAAATCGCATGTCAATATTGCCGACAACCCCGCGTAAACGTACATAATTCCTGCATCCGCCGGAATTCCTTTGCTGATTATCGACTTGAAAATTTTCACCGGAATCTCAAAATTGTCCCGATTAAATTCCCAAACCAACATGCTAAACAAAAAATTATTTACGAAAATACTTTTATTCGGTGCTTCGACGTATGCTTCGATTCCTGCGTCGATCATATCTCTACCTATTTTAGTTCCTTCTGTAATTAGCGAGTCATATTCTTTGTCTATTTCTACCGCCCGCACCGGTTCAGCGTTGACATACTCGACTTTCAGTTTAGTAAGTTTCTTGATAATCTCGGCGTATTTTTCATATTGAGTCATAAACTCTTTATTTTTTGCGCCGAGATTAGCCGCCTCCTGCTTGGTCGAAACAAGTTCAGATTTAACGTCTGCCGACTTCGAATCTGCCGTAGATTTTGCGTCGATTGCCGGAGCTTCCGATTTCGATTCAGATTTAACGGCGTTGGTTTCTGGTTGTGCGAATGTCATTTGAATTGTTGTTACAAAAATTGTTAAACAACAAAAAACGCATCGTAACAAATCTAATATCGTCTTTTGCCGACGCGAAAAATTTTTTCGCGATTTTAATTCGTCTGATTTGAATTTCAAATTGTCAACCGAATTTTGTAATGTTCTTAAAGAAAATGTTGAAAGTTTCATTTTACTTGATTTTACTTTTTACTTGTAAGGTTAAAGTTGTTCGTGTATAGTTAAGACAACGCTAGCCAACTTATATTGCTAGTCCGTAAAAAAAGAACCGGCAAAAACTCGCGTTGCTTTACAATCGCTCCGTAATATACAGACCATAAAAGTTTTCACAACCCCCCGCAAATAAAAATTAAATTTTGATAATGTAGAAGGCAGATTTTAAATAATAACGTTTCCCTTAATAACTCATGTTACGCACTTGCTACTCCAGATCTGGGGTTACTATCTACTGAATAGTTACAAAACATTAAATGTAGTTTTTTCAACAGAAATACAAACACGTATCTTGCTAAATATAAACATATTAAAAATCAAATTAAAATGCAAACAAATTCAAAATTA